>JALXEW010000110.1 GCA_027069285.1 Ardenticatenia bacterium
CCACGTCACCATGGCGCTGGCCGATCAGTAGCCTGGCTTTGGCCTCGGTATAAGCTTCCATCGTGCCGTGCCGATCCAGATGATTCGGCGTGATGTTCAGCACCGCCGCGACCGCGATCCGCGCGTCCATGATCTCCAGCTGGAAGCTGGAAAGCTCCATGATGACATGATCACCGGCCCCGATCCGATCGAGTTCGCCGATCAGGACGTGGCCGATGTTCCCCCCCACGTGTGTGGGACGCCCGGTCGCCTCGGCCATCAGGCCCACCAGGGTGGTTGTGGTGGTCTTCCCTGCGCTGCCGGTTATCCCCACGACCGGCGCCGGGCATCGCTCGATGAAGATCTGGGCGTCGTTGCTCAGCGGGATTCCACGCCTCCGCGCCTCGACCACAAGCGGTATGTCCAAAGGCACGCCGCCGCTCAGACAGAGCAGATCGGTCCCATCCAGCAGCGAGACGGGGTGCCCGCCCAGGACGTACCGTATCGGCAATCCGCTCAGGCGCCCGATCCGGTCGTGCAACTCGGCCTCTGAGCGGCGGTCGGTCACGGTCACGCGCGCCCCGACCCCGGCCAGGTACCGCGCCAGAGCTTCCCCTTGCCTTGCCAGACCGACTATCACCACGCTTTTCCCGGCTAAAGAGTCCATATCCTCGCTCACAGCAAGGCCAATGCGATCCCGACCATCGAGGCCAGCAACCCGATCAGCCAGAACCGCTGTACCACCTGCGTTTCCGACCATCCCAATTTCTCGAAATGATGGTGCAGCGGACTCATGCGGAATATCCGCTTCCCGTGCGTCAGCTTAAAATAGGTCACCTGCATGATGACCGAGAGCGCTTCGGCAACCGGTACGAACGCGATCACCGGCAGTAGCAACCACTGCCCGGTCATAAGCGCGATCACTCCGAGCGTGGCGCCGAGTGCCAATGAGCCGGTATCGCCCATGAAAAGCTGCGCCGGGTGGGCGTTGTACCATAGGAACGCGAAGCACGCCCCCACCAGCGTGAAACAGAACCGTACCAGGTACGATTGCCCTTGCATATACGCGATCAGCGCGTAGGCCGCGAACGCGCTGGCGACTATGATCCCGGCCAGTCCGTCCAGGCCGTCGGTCAGGTTCACCGCGTTGGACATGCCGACTATGATCAGCATCGCCACCGGCACGTAAACCGTTGGCGGCAACGGAACCGGCACCAAAAGCGGCAGGTAAACCGAGTTGGCGAACTGGAACCGGCCAACAGATAGCACCATAGCCGTCACCCCGCCGAGTATGAGCTGGGCCAGGAACTTGGTCTTTGCGGAAAGTCCCTTCCCGCCGCGCACGCCTTCCCAATCGTCAATGGCGCCCAACAACCCAAAGCTGACCAATACGAAAAGCGGCACCAGGATCGAGCGCCCGATCACGTTGACGCTGCGTATGACGTTAACCAGGTTAAGCGCCACCGTGATCATGGTCACCGGGATCAGGATCATGATCCCGCCCATAGTCGGTGTGCCCTCTTTCACCCGGTGGCCCTCCGGCCCTTCCTCTCGGATGTGCTTGCCTATGCCCAGGCGTTTGAGTATCTCGATCAGCGGATCGCCCCAGATGACCGCCAGCAGGAACGAGAACCCGCCAAGTGAAAGCGCAAAAGCCAGATCGGCGGTCATTTTGCCCCCTTCAAGGCCACGACGATCCGATCCATGCGAACGGCACGGGAACCTTTGACCAGGATCACGTCGTCCGGGCCGATCAGGTCACGCAGCACGGTTACGGCATCATCGGCATCGTCGAACGAGCGAACGACGTCTGCGGGGAGTCCGTTCCCGATGGCTTCCTCCGCGATGATCCTCGCCCTCGGCCCGACTGTGATCAGCACATCGGCCACCTCTGCCGCCCTGGCCCCGACCTTGCGATGCCCTTCTTCCTCATACGAGCCCAGCTCCAGCATATCGCCCAGGACGGCTATCTTGCGCCCATCCAGCTCTGCCAACAGGTTTAACGCGGCGATGGTGCTATCCGGGCTAGCGTTATAAGTATCGTCAATGAGCGTGGAGCCTTCCGGCCCCTCCAGCACGGCCAATCGTATCGGCGGGATACCGTCCTCCAGCGCCTCGACGATCTCATCCCAGGTAAGCCCCTCGGCGAATCCGACCGCAGCCCCACGCAATGCGGTCTCCACGTTATGGCGACCGGGCATCGGTATGCGCACGGCCCGGCTTTCTCCTCCGTAGTGCAACCGGAACCGAACGCCATTCAGGCCCAGGCTTTCGATCTCGTCCGCGTATACGTCGGCATCCGCGCTAAGGCCGTATGTCATCACTCCGGCCCTGGTTTTATCGGCCATGCCCATTACGTTCGGATCGTCGCGATTCAGTACGGCCAATCCGTCCGGCGCAGGCGGGAGCGCTTCCACAAGCTCGGTCTTGGCCGAGATGATGCGCTCCATCGTCTTGGCCCGTTCCAGGTGCACCGGCGCGATCATGGTCACGACGCCGACATGCGGCCTGGCGATCCGGCACAGGTCCGAGATCTCGCCCACGTCGTACATGCCCATTTCGAGCACCACGCGCTCATGTTCGCGACCCAGCCTGAGCAAGGTCAGCGGCAAGCCGATCTCATTATTATAGCTCCCCTCGCTTTTTAAGGTGCGATACCGCCGCGAAAGCACCGCAGCGATCATTTCCTTTGTAGTGGTCTTGCCCACGCTGCCGGTAACCCCGATCACGCGGGGTGAAAATCCGGCACGCCAGTAACTCGCCAGCTCCTGCAGCGCCGCCAGCGTATCCTCAACCAGCAGGCAAACCGGCGGCTCAGGCGGCCCCAATCGGCGCCCGCCCTCCCGCAGGTCGAGCACCCGGCATTCCACATCCGGCACCCTGGAAACCAGGGCGGCCACGGCCCCGCGCCCAAACGCATCTCCCACGTAATCGTGGCCGTCGGCGCGCTCGCCCTTCAGCGCGATGAAGAGCGCGCCCGGCACTGCCCGCCGAGAATCTATCACCACGGCCTGGAGTTCCGGCCAGGCATTCCCGGTCGGAACGGCCCCAAGTGCCCTCATCACGTGCTCTAAATCCAGCACGGCCATAACCTCATGGTAAAACCCCGCCGGCAGCCAGTAACTGCTGACGCACATCATCCGGCGGTATATCCAGCAGCACTACCAGGCGTCTTGCCAGTTCCGAGAAGACCGGTGCTGCCACCTGCGACCCCCATCGCGATGAGGTGGGCCTGTCCAGACGGATCAGAATCGACACCTGTGGGTCGTATGCCGGCAGGAATCCGACGAAGGACACGATGGTGGCTTCCTCTTCATAGCCTGCCGGGCCGGGTATTTCGGCAGTTCCGGTTTTGCCCGCCACGGTGTACCCCGGCACCTGTGCCAGTTCGATCCCATGTTCGACCGTGGCGACCATCATGTCGGTCAGCTCATGCGCCGTCTGAGCCGAGATGGGACGCCCGATGGCCGAAGGCTGCGATGTGTAAACCCGATCGCCGTCTATCATTTGGTAGAGCACGTGCGGGTGCATCATCAGGCCGTCATTGGCCACCGCGTTGATCGCGGTCAGCAGCTGGATCGGCGTCACGGCCAGGCCCTGACCGAATGAGTTGGTGCCCAGGTCGGACTCTGACCATATGGGGTCTCCTGGCTGGTGCAATTCACCGGCTGCTTCGCCCTCCATATCGACCCCGGTCGGCAACCCGATCCCAAAGGCCCGCAGGCCGGTATAGAACCGGGTTGGCCCCAGGGTAACGCTCAGCGTGGCGGTGCCGACGTTAAGCGAGCGTGCCAGTACTTCCGTCATTGTTGTCAGCCCGTAGGCCCGCCTATCCCAGTTGTAGATCACCCGACCGCCGACTTCGATCTGGCCCTCGTCGTAGTAAGTACTCTCAGGTGTCACGATGCCGTTTTCGAGCGCGACGGCCATCGTCAGCACTTTGAAGACCGAGCCTGGTTCGTACTGTTCGCTGATGGCGATGTTGACCAAGGTCTCGTGAGGCGCCTCGTAGAAGTCGTTAGGATCGAAGTTCGGGTACACGGCCAACGCCAATATCTCACCGGTGCGTGGATTCATAATGATGATGGTGCCGCGCTGGGCACCATGCTCCACGATGGCCTGCATCAGTGTCTGTTCGGCCAGGTACTGTACCTCGCGATCGATGGTCAGGACCAGGTCGGCCCCCGGACGAGGCACCGGGCCGGGTATCCGCTCGAACGGTATCTCGCTCTCCTCGGTAACGGTCGTCCTGCCGGCAAGCCTATCCTGATAGTAGCCCTCAACGCCGTAATAACCATGCCCATCCAGGCCGACAAACCCCAATACGTGCGCCGCAAGCGCCCCTTGCGGATAGAATCGGCGCTGTATAGGGGAGATCGAAACGCCCGGCAGGTCAAGCGATTCCAGCTGCTCGCCCACCACTGCCGGAACCGGCCTGGCAAGCAATACCCACGGGTCATCCAGATCAAGTGCGTCGAGCACTTCCACCTCGTCCATATCCAAAAGCTCGGCCAGGAGTATGGCCGTACCGGTTCGGTCGCTCACCAGGGCCGGCGATATGCCGACTTCGTATTCGATCATGTTGGTCGCCAAAAGGTTACCGTCACGATCGTAGATCAGGCCACGCGGCGGCACGACCTCTCGTCGCCTGCGATAGGCGCTATCGGCGATCCCCAGGAAGTAGGCCGCCACTTCGGGATCGAGCTGGAACTGCAAGGCCACCAGCCTCGCCAGGAGCAGCCCTCCGACAACGACCAGAACCACCGAGACTATGGTCAGACGACGGCTGACGGTATCAATCATCGCCGATCTCCTGGGCAGATCCGGCCCACGCCTCGAATTCCTGGACGAATCTATCCCATTGCTCCGCAAACCAGCCGCCCAATGTGGCATCGTACCTGGGCGGCTCAGACGTTTCGATCTCCACCACCGTGATCGGCTCCGGACGGGGGCTATATCCCTCTACAACCAGGTATTCGATCCTGTCGTGGGTGGCCGGCTCAAAGCCCATCTCCCTGGCACGCGCGATCAGAACCGGCACCGATTGCAACATGGCGATCTGCGCCCGAAGTTCCTCATTGGCGCGGATGAGGCGGGCACGTTCGGCCTCAAGGGCTTCCAGATCACGCCCTGTGACGGCAGATGTGGTCGCCTGAGCCAGGTAAAGCGCCCCAACCACGGCGGATACCACCAGGATCAATGCCACAGTGGCAGCCGTCTGTACCTGAGCACGCCACGGCGCCTGGCGCAGCGCATGTTGAACCCAATCGGTCTTGGTTTCGGACACCTTCTCCGTGCCCCCATCACACCTGATGTTAAAATAGCGGGGGCGGCGATGGCGTCCCCGACCCCCAACGGACGGCCATCGCCAATCCCCCACAGGAACGGGTGCAAGAACCAGGCCCAGGCTAAAGCCTGGTAGCAACCCGCAGCCTGGCACTTCTGGAGCGCGGATTGACCGCCACTTCGTCGGGCGACGGACGTATCGGCTTGCGAGTCAGAACATCCAACGTTGCCCGATGTCCGCACGTGCAAACCGGTTGATGCGGCGGACAGATACAATCCCGGCTCTCCCGGCGGAAGAATTCTTTGACGATCCTGTCCTCCAGCGAGTGGAATGAGATCACTGCGATCCTGCCGCCGGGAACCAGCAACGATAGCAATTTGGGCAACGCTCGCTCCAACGCTCCCAGCTCGTCGTTAACCGCTATTCTCAAAGCTTGAAAGGTACGGGTGGCCGGGTGGATGCGAGAACGCCTCCTCCCGACCGCTGTTGCCACCACGTCGGCAAGCTGCCGGGTGGTGGTGATCGGCCTGGCCTCGATTATCGCCCGCGCGATCCGGCGGCTTTGCGGCTCTTGCCCGTTCCGCCAAATCAAGTACACTAGTTCATCGAAAGGCAGCGTATTGACCAGATCGGCAGCCGTAGGGCCACCCGAAGTCGGGTCGAAACGCATGTCCAACGGGCCGTCCAGGGTGAAGGCAAAGCCACGCTCCGGATCGGCAAGTTGCATGGACGACATGCCCAGGTCGAGCAGTATGCCGCTCACGGCGCCGAATCCGACCCCCGGCGCCACCTGGTCCACGTCCTCGAACGATGCGTGCACCAACGTGACCCGCCTGCCAAATCGGGCGAGCCTTTCGGCTGCCGATTCCAACGCAGCCGGGTCCCTATCCAGGCCCAGAAGGCGTCCGCCGGGCGCGATGCGCTCAAGTAAGCCGGCAGCGTGCCCTCCGGCCCCCACCGTGGCATCGATCACGAGTTCGCCGGGTTTCGGATCCAGCCAGGTTATGACTTCATGGTAAAGTACCGGGACATGCGGCAAATCCGTCACGTCCTGCTCAGATACCCAAAGAGAGCCATTTGGCGGCATCATCGGCAGCGTCCTGCAGTTTAAGCAACTCTTGCTGCCAGGCCTCCGGACTCCACACTTCGATAAAGCTATCCATGCCGACCAGCACGGCCTCGCCGTCAATCCCGGCGTATTCGCGCAGGTAGGCCGGGATCAGGACGCGGCCCTGCTGGTCGAGCGTCACGTCCACGGCGCCGGAGAAGAAGAGCCTGCGCAATGCACGGGCACTGGGATCGGTGATCGGCAGCTCGTTCAGGCGGGCGGCCAGTCGCTCCCACTCCGGCATGGGGTAGATCGCCAGGTTACGGTCAAGCCCGCGCGTTATCACCGCCCTATCCAACCCCTCGCGGTATTTGCTGGGGATGGCCAGGCGGCCTTTACCGTCCATTGCCCGTGAAAATTCGCCCAGGAACATCTTTCCCCCACCGACGCCTTAGAGGCGGGGCTACTGATTACCACTTTTCCCCACTTCGCCCCACATCTACCCACGGTTATATCACAATATACCATAATATCCCAATCGGTCAAGGGTACCTTAGTTCATCTTGCGTTAGAAGTCATCCGGGCACTAAAGCCCCACGGGCGTAAGTTACGTGACGGTTGCCTTTTTGGGTTGGTCGGGTATCATCGGTTGTCAATCTGGACGTTTTGCAAGTAACGGAGATGAAGGGTGACGAAGAAGACGCTTAGCTCTCGCCAGATATATGTGCTTTTGGCCGCGTTGATGGTGGTGATAACGATCGTCGGGACGTCACAGGCGGTCTTCATGCCATCCAACCAGGGCGGGACTCCGGTACCGGGCACTCCCGCCCCGCCGACCTTCCCACCACCGGGCACACCTCAGGTTGACCACGTGGGGGTTTATCATCACCCTTCCGGGATCTTCGAGATAGTCCGATTCGCAGGCTGGGAAGACCCGAACTCGATCAGCCAGGGAACGGTGGCAAGTGTAAGCTTCACCAATAACGCGATGCTGGCCGTGATCCACGCCTACGTGGTCATATACGAAAACCGGGTCTCGCGCGACACTGTGATCGACTATATCCGCGATAACGAGGCCGGCGCCTGGAGTTATTACTCGTCCTACCAGGAGATCTCCCACGATTTCCAATCCAGGCCAATGGTCTCGGACTACGAGCTGGAACTGAGTGGCCTGAATTACCTGGCCAGGCAGTTGGTGGACTATCAGGATAATATGATCTCGGTGCTGCGACTGGTGGTTCCGGGCAATAACCCGGGTCTGCTCGACGCCCTGGAATCCGAAACTGTGCCAACTTTCGTGCTGCACCCGGATGCGGCCCAGGCGCCGGTTGAGTGGGAAGCCCATCGCGATGAGGAACGCGGGTTCACGCTCAAGCTACCGCCCGGATGGGAAGTTGAGGAGCCGGAGGAGAACGGCGAGCCTGTGCGCCTTTACGACCCCGACGAGTTGGCCGAAGCCACCATAACGATCGAATCCGACCCGGACGGCGCACCAGATGATGAGGACGAGGCAAGGGAATATGTCCTCGAAATGATCCCGGACGCCTCGATCATCTCGGTACGGGGAGCCGAACGCGAGGGAGGAGTGGGGTTTGCCGTCTCATTCTCCTATCCGGCCACGGAGGATGGCACGGTCCCGACCGGCGCTGCGCTGCTTTTGCGCGGCAACGATGGATTCTACGCCATGTTCCTGCGACTCCCACCGGACGATCCCCTCGACGAGACAGTCCAGCAGGTGAGAGATGAGGCGCTGACAATGGTTCGGACTTTCACGCCGTTGGGCGTCTTCGAGACGGGCGAAGAGGCAGCACCGGACGAGGACGAGTAGCCGGACACATCGGCCATGAGGGAATCCCAGGCGATAATCGAGCGCATATCACGGCTCTCACGCTCACTGGTTCGGCTCGATCTGGCAGTCGAGCCGGCGCTATCGGAGATCGAGGCCGGGCAGTACCTGCTGGCACGACCCCAGACCGGCTGGGAGCCATACCTGCGTGCGGCATGGTTCCCGGTATGGGTCGGCGACGGCCAGCTGACCGTGGAATGCCCACCGTCTGCCGTTTATACCCCTGGCCGCCCGGTCTCGATCATAGGGCCTGCGGGACGCCCGGTGAAGTTCGGTGCGGATGTGCATCATCTCCTGCTGGTGGCACATGACCACGACCCGACCCCGTTGCAACTCTTCGCCGCCAGGGCGTTGGATGACGAGCTGGCCGTCACTTTGGTGATGGGCGGGAAGACGGATTATCCAATGGATGCGCTCCCGACCGAGATCGAGGTGATCGAGGAATCCGGGTGGAAGTGGCCCGATAAGGTGGCAGCCATCAGGTGGGCCGATATGATCGTGGCCGTGGCACCGTGGATGGAATACGGCGAGTATTACGCCGATCTGGCCGATACCGTCCGCCAGGTGCGCAATGAGCTACCGCGTGGGTTCCTATTCGGCATGTTCACATATCCACTGGTATGTGGCGTTGGGGCATGTGGGATGTGTCTTGTCGCCGGCAGGAAACGAGATCTCGTCGCATGTACCGACGGCCCGGCGCTGGACTTATCTGAAGTGAGGCTATAGCTAGGGAAATGACCAAACTGGTATGTGTGATCGCACATCCTGATGACGAAACGATGTTCACCGGCGGCACGCTGGCGATGTTAGCCCAAAGCGGCGTCGAAGTGCACATACTCTGCGCCACCAGAGGTGAAGGTGGCGAGCGCGGCGACCCACCGCTTGCCGAACGTGAGGAATTGGGCCGCGTGCGCGAGGAGGAGTTAAAGTGCGCGGCACGTGCACTGGGCGCCGTAGCCGTGGAGTTCATGGGATATGTAGACCCGGTGGTCGGCCCGAACGATACTATGTACGCATTCGAGGCCGAACTTGACGACCTGGCCGCCAGGATCGCCGGGTACCTGGGCCAAGTGGGCGCCGAACTGGTGCTGACCCACGGGAGGAACGGTGAGTACGGCCATCCGGCGCATAGATTGGTGAGGCAAGGGGTCGAGTTGGCGATCGAGAGGATGGGACGGGAGATCACTGCCTATTGCTTCGCCGCCAGAGTCCCGACGATCGAGGATCACATCTGGAACGATGACGATCCGGCGCACTTCGCGCTGGACGTGAGCCGGTGGCTGGATGCCAAAGAGGCTGCAGCGCGATGCCATAAGACCCAGCACGTGCTTTTCCGCCGCCGTGGGTTGACGTTGCGTCAGGCCCTGCGCAAGATCGAGGGGTTCAGGCGCATCTGGCCGCGCAGCGGGACGCCCGATGATGAATTCGCGGCGCTCCTGCGTGCCGCCGGGGCGACGGAGTATGCCTGAGCGCAACATCTCACGACGGCGATTCCTTTCCATACTCGGCGGTGCAGCCGCCTGGATGATGCTGCGGGGGCGGTTGCCGATGGGTGCGCTCGCGGCAGACCCACAACATGGGCATCCCACACTCGATACATTCCGGCTGACGCCGACCCGGCAATTCTACCGGGCGCATTATGCCGCCGTGCCCGCGATTGAGCCATCCGGGTGGCGACTGCGAGTTGATGGGCTGGTCGAGCGCCCGCTGGAGCTTGATCTGGAAACTATTTACGCACTGCCGTCACGCGAGGAAGCCCGCACCCTGGTCTCGATGGGAAACCCGCCCGGCGGCGATCTGGTGGGGACGGCGCTCTGGCGCGGGGTGGAGTTGGACGTTTTGGCCGGGATGGTCGGCCCGCTGCCAAACGCGACCCACGTCCGGCTTTATGGCGCCGATGGATACGATACATCCGTCGAGGTGGGCCGGCTGGGCCTCGGAAACGCCCGTTTTAAGGCGTTGCTGGCCTACGAGATAAACGGCGAACCCCTCCCGCCGGACCTGGGATTCCCGCTCAGGATCCTGGTGCCGGGCCTATATGGCTCCAAATCGGTCGCGTGGCTGACCCGGATCGAGTTCACCGATAAGCCGCGCCGTGGGTATTGGGAACGGCTCGGATGGTCAGATCGCGCCGTGGTGAAGACGTTCTCGAAGATCACATCGCCACCGCATTGGTCTGTGGTGCAGGGGAGCATGATAGTCCAGGGGATCGCATTTGCCGGGGATCGGAAAGTCACGGCGGTCGAGCTGAGTGTGGACGGCGGGCCGTGGAGGGCCGCTCATCTGATTCCGGGGCCTTCGCCGCTCGCGTGGACGCAGTGGTACATCCGCTGGGTTCCGCCTGGGCCGGGTGAGCACGTATTGGCGGTGCGCGCGACGGACGAGACCGGCTTCACCCAAAGTGAGCCGGCACTTTCCAGGCTTGGGGGGACGTACCCCGATGGCACTTCCCTGATACACGCCGTAACGGTTATAACAAGGTAAACCGGGGAGCGGGGTTGCGGATCGGTCGCATAGGGATCACAATATTCCCTCGGCAGGTGTGCAATGGAGGAATTGCGATGAGAAGATACTTCACCGGGATCGGGATCGTGGTGTTGATCGTGCTGGTGGCACTTTCGATATTGGCATCGGGCAGCATTGGGAATATCTCAGCCGGGCCTGCGGAGCAGGTGACAGGGACGATGAACCCGTTCCTGGGGATTTCAAAAGCGTCCCCCACGTCAACTATCACACAAGGAGAAGGGGCGGCGATCACGGTGCCACCGCCTCCCACATCTACCCCGCCGATCGCGGCGCCGTTTATGACGATGACGGCTATGTTGGGCAGCTACACCACGCCCACTCCCCGCCCCCCGCTGACAATTGAGCCGACGGGGAGGCCACAGCTGCTTTACTTCCACGCATACTGGTGTGCTCCCTGCCGGGAGATGAGGCCGATAATCAGGCATCTCGAGGACGATTACGGTCTGCTGGTGGACTTTTACTGGCTCAACGTCGACGAGAGCGCGAACCGTGAGTTGATCACCCAATACCAGGTCAGATTCGTGCCGACGATCATACTGCTTGATGAGGATGGGCGCGTGGCGGATTTGTTCGTCGGCTATACTCCTGAGGAGATATTGCGCCGCTCGCTGGAGCGGCTGCTGCCGGAGGAAATAGAGAGCGTCTGATGGCCGGGAACGGGGTTGGGATCGTCGGGATCGGGACGTACTTTCCGGATCGGGTTGAGACCGGGGCGGATGTGGCCGGGAAAACCGGCATTCCCCGTGAGATCGTCGAGTTCAAAATGGGGCTGAAGCGTAAGCACGTCGCGAGCGCGGCGGATACCACATCCATGATGGCCGCCGAGGCCGGGAGACGTGCACTCGAGGATGCGGGCGTGGCCCCGGAAGATGTGGACCTGGTGATCTTCCACGGGAGCGAGCATAAAGACCATGTGGTCTGGTCGGCGGCGGTCAAGATCCAATACGAGATCGGGGCGGTGAACGCATATGCGTTTGAGGTATACGCGCTCTGCGCCGGGGCACCGATTGCCTTCAGCGTGGCCCGCGCCATGATGCTGACCGATCCCCGCCTGCGGCACGTCCTGCTGACCACGGCCAGTCGCGAGGACGATCTGATAGACTATTCAAATCAACGCGCCCGGTTCATGTTCAACTTCGGGGCCGGTGGCGGGGCGGTACTGCTCCGGCGTGGCGATGAGGGACACCAGGTGCTGGAGACCTCGGTTCTGACGGACGGCTCTCTCTCGGAGACGGTCGTGATGGTTCCCGGCGAGATGCCCGCCGCCGATCCGATGCCGGCCAGCACGTTGACCGGGATGCTGGATGTGCTCAACGGCGAGTTCATGGCAGAACGGTTGGGCGAGGTATCGCTGCCGAATTTCGTGCGGGTGATAACCGAGGCGGTCGAACGTTCCGGTTACGGGCTTGGCGACCTGCGCTTTTTGGGGATAACGCACATGAAGCGCTCGTTCTACATGCAAATCCTGGAGGCGGTGGGACTGACGCCGGAGCAAAGCGTTTACCTGGATGAATACGGCCATATCCAGTCGGTGGATCAGGCCCTGGCCCTGCAATTGGGGGAGGCGCAAGGGAAGATCAGGCCCGGCGATCTGGTGGTGATCGCGGGCGCCGGTACCGGCTACACCTGGAGCGCTACTGCCATCTTATGGTGAACATCGGAGGTTAATATGCGTCTTGAAAATCGCGTGGCACTTATCACCGGCGCCGGACGCGGGATCGGTCGCGCGACGGCATTGCTTTTCGCCAACGAGGGCGCCAAGCTTGCGCTCTGCGACGTGGATGAGGCAGCTGTGAAAGCCGTGGCCGATGAGATCAAAGCCGCAGGCGGCCAGGCGATCGCGGTGGTTGCCGACGTATCGGATTCCGCCCAGGTGGATGGCATGGTGGGCAAGGTGATCGAGACTTTCGGCCAGATCGATATTTTGATCAATAACGCCGGGATTTTGCGAGATGCCCGGCTGGTGAAGATGACCGACGAGGAATTCGACGCGGTGATCGCGGTCAATCTCAAAGGCGTTTTCAACTGCACCCGCGCGGTCGCCCCGCACATGATCGAGCGCGGATACGGGCGGATAATCAGCACGTCGTCAGTAGTGGGCATATACGGCAACTTCGGCCAGACTAATTACGTGGCCTCGAAGGCGGGCGTGATCGGGATGACGCGCGTCTGGGCACGCGAGCTGGGGCCAAAGGGCATCACGGTTAACGCCGTGGCACCGGGATTCGTCGCCACGGATATGATCAGGTCGGTGCCGGAAAAAGTCATCAATATGATGGTCGAGAAAGTCCCACTCAAGCGCCTGGGCCAGCCGGAAGATATAGCCAATGCGTTCCTGTTCCTGGCTTCGGATGAGGCAGCCTATGTGAACGGGGCAGTTCTGAGCGTGGACGGCGGGCTGGTCGTATAGAGTCAGTGCTGGGTGCTGCCGCGTTCGAGTCCGGCAAGGAGGACGCGGAGGTTATCGTAATCTTCCAGCACCCGGCCCGCCCCTCTGGCGACGCATGTCATCGGCTCCTCGGCCAGCCACGCGCGGATATTAGTCTCCTCGGCTACACGCTCGACCAGGCCTTTTAACTGCGAGCCGCCGCCTGCCATGCAGATACCGGTCTCCATCAGGTCGGCGACCAATTCCGGCGGGGTCTCGTCCAGGGCGTCTTTAACGGTGCTGACGATTATGTTTACGCTGTTGGAGAGTGCCTCGCGTATCTCTATTGAGGAGACTTCTACCGCCTGGGGGAGACCGGAGACCAGGTTGCGACCCCGCAGGGTCATAGTTTTCTCCTCCGGCAGGGGATAGGCGGAGCCGATCTCGATCTTGACCTGTTCGGCCATGCGCTCGCCGATCAACAGGTTGTACTTGGTGCGCATGTACTGGATGATGTCCTCATCCATCTCGTCGCCCGCGACCCGGATCGAGCGGCTGATCACGATCCCACCCATCGAGAAGACGGCAACTTCTGTGGTGCCACCGCCGATGTCCACGATCATGCTGCCGCGCGTCTCCATGATGGGCAATCCGGCGCCAATTGCTGCAGCTATCGGCTCTTCGATCAGCATGGCTTCGCGGGCACCGGCGCTCATGGTGGCGTCGAATACGGCGCGTTTTTCCACCTCGGTCACTCCGCTTGGGATGCCAACGACAACTCGCGGCCTGGGGATGGGCACGAACATCTGCTCGTGGGCTTTGCGTATGAAGTAGCGCAACATGGCCTCGGTGATCTCGAATTCGGAGATCACGCCATCACGCAGTGGGCGTATCGCGATGATATGCGACGGGGTACGCCCGACCATTTGTCTGGCCTCGGCACCGATTGCCAGCGGACGGCGGGTTTTCTTCTCGATAGCCACCCATGAAGGCTCGTTGATCACGATGCCTTTGTTGCGCACGCTGACCAGCGTGTTGGCGGTGCCGAGGTCTATGCCTATATCAAGCGAAAAGAGGCCCAGAAGCCAGTCAAGTGGACCTAGCACGTTTCCTCACCGATGTTTCCATACATAAAAATCCCGCAGGCCGCGCTAAGCGACCACGGTGGCTCCAGCATTATACCATGCGAATCCGGCTCAAGCTAACGCAAGTAACCGTCGGAATCCCACCGTTTTGCATACCCGGCGGTATCGAAAGGCCAATCGGACATACGGCAGGCCAACCTTCCGCGCCGGGCACGCCGACGGTCAGAGGGGCCGATTCTAATACGAGGAAGCCCCCTGAGGCGATGTACTCCGTGGCGAATCGCTATATAATACAACGGGTAAAGCGAGGATTTGGGGGCAATGGAAAAATGGCTCCACTGGATTTCATTGACACTACTCCACCGCCGGATATAGAGGAATTGGCGAAGGTATTGGAAAGTTCCCCGCTGCTGCAAGCGTTCATGGATACTGACCCGGATGCGCTGATCAAGGTGATGCAGGGGAAGAATTACCCCGCAGGGCATATCCTATTCCGCGAGGGAGACCCATGCGATAAGCTATACATAATATGGACGGGCAAGCTCGCGGTGATCAAGGAAAGCTACGAAGATACCCCCACCCTGCTTGGGTATCGCGGTCCGGGAGATATTATCGGCGAGATGGGGTTCTTCGAAAATAAGCCCCGATCGGCCACGGTGCGCGTGGAGGAGGACTCCCGACTGGTAGAGATGTCGCGAGAGGCGTTCCAGGAGCTGCTGAGCAATAAGCCCGGCCTGGGCATGGAGATATTGCGCGAGGTCAGCGCCAGGCTCCGCGCGGCAGATGAGCAACGTACCAGGGCAAGTTCATCCGAAAAGCGCTTGATGGAACAGATCTCGGCGTTGAGCAGTGAGAAGGCCCGCCTGGAGGCTCTGCAGCGCTACCGCCAGGAAACCACCGATCTGATAGTGCACGATCTGCGCAATCCGCTGGCCGTCATCAGGAACGCGGTGCTGATGTTGCGGGTGTCACTCCAGGATAAGTTGCAGCCGGATGATGAGGAGATATTCGATGTGATCGAGGCAGGGATCGGGCGAATGTCCCTGCTGGTAGATTCGCTGCTGGATGTGGATAGGATGGAAAGCGGCGAGGCCGAGCTTCAACAAACGCTTTGCTCGCCGGCAGATATGGCAGCAAGGGCGGTCGAGCAGATGGGGCTATTGGCCAAACACGCGAATATAGAGCTATCGCTGCAATTGGAAGATAATCTGCCGGCTATGATGATGGACGAGGCCAGGATGGGGCGCGTCCTGGCGAATCTGCTGGATAACGCCATAAAATTCACCCCGTCCGGCGGGAAGATCACCCTCGGTGTGAGCCGTGAAGGCGAGGATGTGTGGTTCAGCGTGACCGATACCGGTCCGGGGGTGCCGCCGGAGGATCGCGAGAGGATTTTCGAGCGGTTCAGCCAGGCCGGGAGCATAGGGCAAAGGGGAAAGGGCTTCGGCCTCGGCCTGGCGCTATGCAGAGCGATCTCGGAAGCACACGGCGGCAGGATATGGGTGGAGGACGGGCCGGGGGGTGTCGGCAGCCGATTCGTGGTCGCCATCCCGATCCGCACGGGATGAGGCTCAGCCCTCCGGCTCCGGCTCCTCGTAGGTGCCGCCGGCGTGCCTGATGTGGCGATATACGTAGTAGATGAAGCCGATGATCAGCAGCGCGGCTATTGGGTAGTCAAACGGGCGCATGATGGCCCGTAACTGCTCCCAATTTTCACCGGCGATGTACCCACCCAGCGCCAGCGCCCCGCACCATATGACCGAGCCGATGAAGCTAAGCACGATGAAACGCCAGAATCTAACCCGCATCACGCCGGCGGGGAACGATATAAACGTGCGGACGATCGGCAAAAGGCGTGATATGAACGCGGCCCAGTCACCCCAACGGGCGAACCACCTATCGGCCTTTTCCAAATCCTCACGGCTCACCATTATGTAGCGTCCGTACCGCTCCAGGAATGGCCGCCCGCCCCAGGCACCCAGCGCGTAGCTGAGCGCCGAACCTAATGTACACCCCAACCCACCCCAGAAGCCACCCATCAGAACCGCCTGCCACCATGTGCCCCCCCTGGCCTCCACCAGGAGCCAGCCGGCCAACGGCATGGTGACTTCCGAAGGGATCGGGATGTTGGCGCTTTCCAGGATCATTATGACTACTATGCCAAGCCAGTCTATCGTCTGAATCACCTGGGTCAGGAACTCGATTATCGCCTGCTCAACCTCATGCGGCATGTAATCGTCACCCCCACACTCGGATGGCTACCGAATTTGAACGCGGGGAGTATACCCGCTTCCGGGCCGCCACACCAGAAAAATGGTATAATCACCTCAATGATACTTCTCCAAGCCGGGAGGAATTATGTCGTTTGTCCATCTGCACGTCCACACCGAGTTCTCACTTCTGGACGGTCTGGCGAAGATCAAGCCGCTGGTGGCACGCGCTAAGGAGCTGGGTATGCCCGCCCTGGCGATCACGGATCACGGCGCCATGTACGGCATCCTGGCGTTCTACCGCGCCTGCCGCAATGAGGGGATTAAGCCGATAATCGGGATCGAGGCATACCTGGCCCCACGCTCGATGTACGACCGGGACCCTAAGAAAGACTCCAGGCCACATCATATCGTCCTCCTGGCGAAGGATGTCACCGGTTACAAGAACCTGATCCAGATAGCCAGCACGGCCCAGCTGAAGGGCTTCTACTATAAGCCGCGCGTGGATAAGGAATTCCTGGCAGCCCACTCCGAAGGCCTGATAGCCACCACAGCCTGTATGTCCGGCGAGATACCGCGCCTGATCAGGAACGGGCAGGAGGATGAGGCCCGCAGGATGATGGGATGGTACCAGGATGTGTTTGGCCGGGAGAATTTTTACCTGGAGATACAGGATCACGACGACCCGGAAATGGACGAGGTGGCACAGTGGCTTGTAAATAACGCCTCGTACGCCAATGTACCCATAATAGCGACGAACGACGTGCACTATATCAACCGGGAGGACGCCGAGGCACATGACATCCTGCTCTGCGTCCAGACGGGCAACGTGGTCAACGAGCCAAATCGGATGCGGATGAACAACGATACTTACTACCTGCGAACCCCTGAGGAAATGCAGGAGCTGTTCGGAGATGTGCCGGAGGCGATCACTAATACCCTGCGCATCGCGGAGATGTGCGACCTGGACCTGGGCTATCTCGAAGTGAAAACACGAGAGGAACGCGCCTCGCGCCTGCCCGAATTCCCGGTGCCGGAAGGCTACGATGCCGAAAGCTACCTGCGCTTCCTTTGCGAAAAAGGCCTGCCGGAAAGGTATGGGGAAAGGGCAAAAGACCCTGAGATCGTGGAGCGGCTGAATTACGAACTGAAGATCATCCACGAGACCGGGTTTGATAAGTATTTCCTGATCGTTTGGGATTTGTGCCGCCACGCCCGCGAGGCCGGGATATGGTGGAATGTGCGCGGCTCCGGCGCCGGATCGGTGGTGGCATACGCGCTTGGGATCACGAATATCGACCCGCTGCGGAATGGGCTTTACTTCGAGCGCTTTTTGAACCCCAAGCGGGTCTCGATGCCGGATATTGACCTGGATTTCCCGGACGACCGGCGCGATGAGATGATCGCCTATACGGTGAGCAGATATGGCGAGGATAAGGTGGCGGCCATTCTGACCATAGGCACTATGGGCGCCCGCGCCGCAGTCCGGGATGTGGGGCGCGCGTTAGACATCCCGCTGCCGGAGGTCAATCGCGTGGCCAATATGCTGCCTTCTAACGCGAAGGGCCGCGTGATCCCAGACCAGGTGGAGCATAACCCGGATTTGAGAGACCTCTACGAGAAGCAGCCGCACATCAAGCGACTGCTGGATACCGCAGCCAAGCTGGAAGGGATCGCCCGCCACGCCTCGACGCACGCCGCAGGGGTGATAGTATCCGATAAACCGCTGGTGGAATATATCCCTCTCCACCGCCCAACCGGTGGTTCTGGAGCCGATAGCCCCGTGGGCCAGGTGACACAGCTCACAATGGAGGATTGCGAATCTATCGGCCTGCTGAAGGTGGACTTCCTGGGGCTGGCAACCCTGACGGCGATGAGGAAGGCGTGCGAGCTTATAGAGCAACGCCACGGTGTGAAATATACCCTGGAAACCATCCCTTACCGCCATAACGAGGGCGATCCGCCGGAGCTGAGCAGGAAAATAGACGAGATGTTCGCGCTGCTAAGCCGTGGTGAGGCAGTGGGCATCTTCCAGCTTGAGTCAACAGGTATGCGCGAGACGATCAAGCGGATGCGGCCATCGCGATTCGAGCATATAGTGGCCGCGATCTCGCTATACCGCCCAGGCCCGATGCAGTACATACCGCAATATATCGCCCGTATGCACGGCAAGGAACCGGTCAAGTACACTCATCCGCTGCTGGAGCCGATCCTCGAGGAGACTTACGGCATCTGCGTGTACCAGGAGCAGATCATGCGCATCTGCTCCGACCTCTTCGGCTATGACCTGGGCGAGGCGGATAAGATGCGCCGGGCCGTATCCAAGAAGAAGAAGGCCGATCTGGAAAAACACCTGGCGATCTTCATCGAACGCGGCCCAGACCACGGCGTTTCCAAAGAAGATGCGGAGAAGATATTCGCCGACATCATGGAATTCGCCAGGTATGGCTTCAACAAGGCCCATGCGGCGGATTATGCCATGATAACGTGCAAAACCGCCTTCTTGAAGGCCCACTACCCGGTGGAGTACATGGCCGCATTGCTGACGGTCGATCGGGATAATACCGATAAGGTCGCGACGTATATCGCCGATTGCCACCGAATGGGAATAGACATCCTGCCTCCGAGCGTAAACCATAGCCAGGTGGATTTCACCATCGAGGATAGGCCCGATGGCAGCCACGCGATCAGGTTCGGACTGGGCGCGGTCAAGAACGTGGGCGAAAGCCAGATCGAGGCGATCCTGAAGGCACGCGACGAGGGCGGGCCGTTCAAAGATGTGGCCGACTTTTGCAAACGGGTAGACCTGCGGGCAGTTCAGCGCCGCGCACTGGAAAGCCTGGTCAAAGTGGGGGCGCTCGATGAATTCGGCGATAGGGAGACGCTTTTGGAAGCGGTTGACCGGATGTTGAGCCTGAGCGCTAGTGTTCATAGGGCCGCCGAGCTGGGCCAGATGAGCTTATTCGGCGGGGCTACTGGCGTGGCGGTCGATACCGACGAGGCGATCCTGAGCGGCGTAAAGGTGAGGGGCCACCGGAAAACTAAACGCGAGATGCTCACCTGGGAAAAGGAGCTATTGGGCACGTATGTGAGCGATCATCCGCTGGGGTCGGTGGTAAGCAAGTTGAGTCATATGAGTAATCTGTATTACAGCGATGAGTTAAAGGATTTGCCCAATAAGAAGCGCGTGAATCTGGTGGGAGTGGTCACATATGTGCGCCGCCACCTGACGCAGAACGGCAAGCAAATGGCATTCGCCGAAATCGAAGACCTGAGGGGACATGTCGAGGTGGTGATATTCCCCAGGGTGTGGGAAGCCACCAAGGAGCATTGGCAGGAGGATAGCATCCTGCTGGTGCGCGGCCAGGTGGATAATTCACGCGGCGATCCAAAGGTGCTCTGCGAATCGGTCGAGACGCGACTGGAGATCACCGAGGCAGCGGATGAGCCACCACTGGCCGAGGTACCGGATATGGCGCCGCCGCCCTGGATCGGAGAATCAAATGGGACGGTCGAGGCGGAGCCGGCAATCGGGGAGCCCGGTGATAACGGCCACGAACCGGAAATGGCCGGCGAGATGCCACCGGATGAGGCGATTACCCCCGGCGCCGATGCCCCGACGCCGCACATGGCCCCCTCGAACGCCGAGGGCGGGGAACGACGCAGTGTGATCGTGACTTTCAGGCGCAGCGGCGACCTGGAATCCGATAGGCGCAGGCTGCACAGGATACACGGGGAGCTGAGCAGCTACCCCGGTCAGGACGGGTTCGTGATCGTGCTGGAGGATGAGGCCAGACGGGTATACGTGGCATTCCCCGATGAGACCACGGGGTATTGCCCGGAGTTGGCGGAAAGCCTGAGCAGCATCCCCGGGGTGGATGTAAGGCTGGGTGTGGTCTAAAACGGGCACAAATCGTCAACCGTATACGTGCGGTTGGCGTAGCCGAAGCTGTTAAGCGGCATCAACACGTCCGGGCGCGAAAGGGCTACGGCCTTAGCCTGTGCACAGGCCGCCGATGCATCCCCAGAGGCGGTGAAAGTGCCCCAGAATGCAGCTGCCATCTGCGCATAGCCCCCGCCGGGCGAATCTGCCGGGAATTCCGCCTGGAGCCGGTCGAAGTTAGATTGTGCCGCAGCGTGATTCCCCGCCAGCGCGTAAGTGAGCACCAGGCGATATAGCGCGTAGGCCGTCAGGTACTCCCTCTCGTAGGGCGTCCCCCAAAGTTGCAGGTCTTGATCATTTATCGCACGCAGGTAAGCGCTGCTGGCCGCATTGAATCTCCTGGCCACCAGCTCATCATCCGCATCATGTATTTGATGGATCATGTATTCCGGTGGCGCCAATTCGGTGACGGCTAGCAGGTAATTTTCCCCATTCCAATCCCATATATCGGTCACCGTGCGCTGCGGCCCGGCACCCACCGATCCGATCTGGCCGTGTGTGGCGATGAGTTCAAGGATGCCATCCTCATCGACATCTTCTATTGAGATCTCGCCTTCCGGGAATTGTATGGGTTCCCGGTTCAGCGGCACAAAGGAGCCGATCAGCTCGTTCCAGGTCAGAATGGAGACGTTTTGTAAACACGTGTGGGCGCCGCATTCTCCGTAGTAGAAGACGACCTCGGCACGGCCATCGCCATTCATATCGCCCACGCGCACCAACGTCGGCACGGTGGCATCCGGCAGGTAGTCGGATGCATATAGCAGGCGATAGCCCCCGTTATCACAGCCGAATATCAGCAGCTGACCCGGATGACCGGCAACGCTCATGGTAAACGGGTCTGCCACCAGGACGATCACCTCGCTAACGCCGTCGCCGGTCACATCGGCATCGGCTTTGACAAGGCCCTCGGTCTCGGTCACGGCACCCCAATCGCGTAATGTCACTTCCAGGAGTGTGCTAGGCCCCCCGGCTGAAAGATAGGCGCCAATGGCTTCCGGGAAGCGGGAGAAGGTATCGGGGCGCAGGGGGGGATGGGGATTTCCGGGTTCGGGACATTCGTCAGGCTGGTACGTGGGGACGATGGTGGGCGCCGAGGCCGTCGCGGTGGAGGCTTCGTAGGTGGCAAAAAGGGCGGTTGCCGTGGCCGCCGGAGCTACCACCTGGGCCGGGAGCGCCATAGGGG
>JALXEW010000111.1 GCA_027069285.1 Ardenticatenia bacterium
TCGCTTCCCTATACAGGGCCTTACCGAAGAAGAAGACCCCTACCAATATGCCCACAATCAGGCAAAGCGCCATCACGCCGGCTGCAACGGCGATCAATATGCCGGTTGGCGGGAGACCACCACCGCCGATTGCCCCTCCCGGTGCCAGCCGGTATGGGCCTCTGCCGCCGGATGTCCCCCCTCCCGTCCCGGAGCTGAGCATAAACACGGCGGCGCTACTGAACGGGCTTGCCGAGTCGTACCCACGCGCGTTCTTCATGGCCGTGACCCCCTATCAGCATGGCGCAATGAAAATGTACCACCCGGCGGCAGGTCACGTCAAGCGTGGTGGCGCATCATGCCAGATGGAGTGAGAACCAGTCCGTCACCCGTCGTAGATATTCCTCGCGGTGCATATGGGCTGCTTCTCTATGTCCGGCGGCAGGCGCGATCCATAGTGATTTAGGTTCTGGAAGCAGCTCGTAGAGCAGGTTTATTTCCTCATCAGGCACCAGCGGGTCGTTTTCCCCGTGGATCAGGAGCGTTGCCGTCCCTTCCAGGTCATCGGCCCATAGTGTCAGATCGGCATGGGATAAGTTCGCACCACCCAACCGCGCCGATGCCAGCGCCAATATCGCCTTTGCCAGCAGCTTCGCCAGAGGGTACGGGATTCCCCTTGCCGACCACCATCCTGCGATGGCGCTTTCGGGCCTCACGGGGCCGCCGTCGCTCACCACGGCCATTATCCTGGGATCAAGCGCCGCCGTGAGGATCGCCACCGTCCCGCCCATGCTGAATCCAAGCACCCCGATCCGCTCGATCCCACGGGATTCCAGGAAGTCCAGCGCCCCTTGCAGGTCTTTCCGCTCGAACATACCCATGCTCACGTGCCTGCCCTCGGAACGCCCATGTGCGCGGAAGTCGAACATGAGCACGTTGAACCCGGCCTTGACGATCTCGGCGGCCAGCGGCAGGTCGCCGTCCATGCTGCCGCGCTGGCCGTGGCAGAGGACTACAGTCTTGGCCGGATCGGTGCCGGGAATCCACCAGCCTCCCAGCATCAATCCGTCCCGTGCCAGGAAGCTCACTTCCTCGTGAACCAGCCCGTACCTGGCCGGATCGTCGGCTGGGTCGGGCTTGCGACGCTCGATCAGCTTGCCGGATAGGAACCATACAAACCCTGCCAAAGCGGCTAATATGATGAGAGGTGGTATTGCTATGGCCAAACACATGTGCGATCTCCTGAGAAGTTGTGTCTCTATCGGGTGCTCACCTGAGTACCTCGATCCTGATGGCGTCGATCAGGTCGCCTGGCGGCGCATCTGGATCGCCAAATGGATCGCAAGGGGTGAGCATCCCCAGTACCTCGAAACCGTCTATGACGCGACCGAATATGGTGAAGCGCCCGTTTAACTCCGGCAACGCTGCCAGCGTGATGAAAAACTGGCTACCGCCGCTATTTGGCTGCCCCTCTATCGAGGCGACTGCGACCATGCCGGGCCTGTCGAACGTATGTACGTTGGGTTCATCCGGGATGGTGTATCCCGGACCGCCGAAGCCGGTATTGGAAGGATCACCGGTCTGGGCCACAAAGCCGGGTATCACGCGGAAGAACCTCACCCCATCGTACCAGCCTTCCTGTGCCAGGAAGACGAAGCTGTTCACCGTTAGAGTCGCGTCGCGTGGGAAAAGCTCTATCGTGATCTCGCCATGCGCGGTCTCTATGATCGCCCGGTATTCCAGCTCCGGGTCTATCACGGGAGGCGGGGGGGCATCGTACTGGCGCTTGCCCAGTAGCAGGTAGCGGGTATAAACGTCCAGGCCGCGCTCGTTATACTCCCCGCTGTAAAGTGCGCCGTTGAACACCAGTGAGGGTATCCCCGCCAGCCCCAGTGAGAACGCGGCCTCTCGGCTTTCCTCGACCAGGTGGGCATATTCCCCCGAATCCACTGCCCTGGAGAAGGCATCCACATCCAACTCCAGCTCTGCGGCGTACTCGTTCAGCACGTCCCTGAACTCATCCGTTGTGAGCGGGAGCCAGTTAGCCTGGCGAAGGAAGAGCAGATCGTGCATCTGCCAGAATTTCCCCTGTGCGCTTGCGGCCTCTGCCGCCTGGAGGGCCAGGGCGGCCTTATCGTGCACCTCGATTTGGGGGAAATGCCGCCAGACTATTCTCACATCGTCCGGATACCGCTCTCGCAATATCTCTAACGCGCGGGCGACTTCGGCGCATTCCACGCATTGGAAGTCCCCGTACTCGATCACCGTCACGTAGGCGTCATCCGGCCCCAATGCGTGCTCATTGGCGGCCTCCAGGGAGATCGGCGGGATGGTCGCCGGGGGCGGCGGGATGGTCACCCTGATCTGCAAGGGTGCGAACGGCCCCACCGGTGTGGCCGTCGGCAATGGGGAGACCGGCGTTGGGATCGCGCATCCGGTCGCGAACAAGAGCACCGATAGGGAAATCGCAAAGGTGCCCCTCATCGCTCATCCGTAAAGGCTGCGAATTCGCAATCTTTCCCGGATCGAGGCCGGACTCAACCCGTCCGGGGCGTCAAACGTCACGGTTGCCGTCCTGCCGCCCGGCAGGTCGAACAGATTGTCGTCGAAGATCACGTCGTAACCGTCCAGCTCCAGCCATATGAATCGCGCTAGCCTCTGCGTCCTGAGCTTAACGATGGCGGTGCCGTTCTCGACCTGCACGTCGAACCGCAGGCCCGGATCCGTCAGATTCAGATGCTTATCGGGCACGAACGGCACCACTATAGTTCTCACGGGCGTCCCCTTCTCATCCGCGAGGTCGCAAACCAGCACCGTATCCCTGATCGAATCCGGATCGAGCCTATCGGCGAAGTCAAGATCGCGTGCCCGGATGGAGCTTAAAGCGGGCACCGAAACCGGTATATCCCCGGTGGTCAAACGGCTCCCGTCCAGGCGTTCGAGTGACCATGATACCTTTCCATGCCACTCCTCGGTGGTATCGTTCGTCACATGCAGTGACACGTGCGTCCCATCGTCCTCAGCTGAGAGCAGTACCGGTGCGTATAGCCGTTTGATCGCGTAATGCAACCCCTTCCATCTGCCGAAGTAGTCGATACTTGACCATGAGACGACCGGCCAGCAATCGTTTAGCTGCCAATAGAGCGTCCCGCCGACCCGATCCCGGTTCCTGCGCCAGTGTTCCACCCCCGTCCGGATCGCCTCGGCTTGTAGGACCTGGCTCAGATACACCGTCTCCTCGAAATTTCGCGGCATCCTGAAGTGGGCGGCCATGTACCCGGCGATCCGCGCGTTGCCGCCGTATGAGCGCTGATGATATTCCATAATATACGAGGTCAGGTTCAGATCGGTATCGGATGCGAACGAGCGGATGGTTTTCATCGGCGGCAGTGCCTGGAAGCCGAACTCGCTGACAAAGCGGGACTCATGTCGCCGGTACCCGGTGAACAGCTCCGGGCCGTGCCACACATCCCAGCAGTGCGTATCGCCGGCGCGTCCCCCATTTGGCTCCAGGAATGGCGTTCCTGATGAGGGGGAACTGGGCCAATACGGTCGGTCTGGGTCCTCTGCGGTGCAGATTTCCGGCAGCATGTGGTGGAACATGCGGTCGTAGGCCTCTTTGAGGGGTTCCCGTTCGGGCGTATCCCAGCCCCATTCGACCCAGCCCCATTCCATCTCGTTATTGCCGCACCAGAGCGCCAGGGATGCGTGGTGGCGGAGCCTGCGGATATTCTCCACTGCCTCGGCTCGGACGTTTTTGAAGAAAACCTCATCCGGCGGGTAAGTGCCGCAGGAGAAGATAAAGTCCTGCCAGACCATGATCCCGTATCTATCGCACAGATCGTAGAAGCGATCGTCCTCGTATATCCCCCCGCCCCATACCCTCAGCATGTTCATGTTGGCCTGCGCGGCGCTGCGGATCAGGTATTCAAGGTGATCATCCGTGATCCGTGTTGGGAACGAGTCCGGCGGTATCCAGTTAGCGCCCTTTGCGAAGATCGGGATGCCATTGACGATAAAGTAGAAAGTCTCACCGTGCTCATCCGGCTCCCGCCGCAGCTCAAGTGTGCGCAGCCCGATCTTGAGCCGGTGCGAGTCCACGACCCGATTGCCGGAGAGCAATTCCACCTCAACGGTGTACAATGGCTGCTCCCCGTATCCGTTGGGCCACCAGAGCCGGGGTTCGATCACGTTCAGGGCCGGTGTTTGCTCATCTTCGCCATCCGGGAGATCGACCTCGGCCTTTTGAGTAAGCCCGTTGGGGTGCAGGAGCCGCAAACGTACCTTTAACGGCCCATCTGATAGCCTCTCGATGGTGACATGGGCGCTCAGGGTGACCGTATCGCCGTTATGAGCCTGGCGCAGGTGCACCTGGGTTAGCCTGGCCGACGAATGGCCTTCGAGGCGGATGTCCTTCCAGATGCCTATCGGTGGGAGCTTTGGCCCCCAATCCCATCCGAAGTGACACGGTGCCTTGCGTAAATGTGGGCCGCCGGGGATGCAAACTTCGGGGCTATCCAGACGTAACTCGGACTGTCGGGCTGTTATGTACTTCACCGGCGAGTCGAATCGCACCACCAGCTCGTTCTCGCCCTCGATCAGCAGCCCGGTCATATCCCGACGGTACCGGCGGAACATGTTATCGGCCTGCAATAACTTATGTCCGTTCAGGAAGACCGTTGCCAGGGTATCCAGGCCGTCGCAGACCAGCGATACCTGTTCCTCGGCCAACGTTTCCGGATCGGGGACGAATTTGCGGCGATACTCCCAATCGCACTCGGCGACCCATTGTACGCGCCGCTCGTTATCCGCCGCGAACGGGTCTGGTATGAGGCCCTGGGCCATCAGATCGGTGTGTACACAGCCGGGAACATGGCCGGGCAGCCATTCCCCATCGCCTATGCGATGGAATTCCCATTTGCCGGCCAGAGACTGTATGTGCATATCTTTTTCCCCTCAGCGGGATGGTAGATAACGGATCAGCAGCGCGATCAGTGCTATCACCAATATCAGGACGGGCCATATCCATACCAGGTCTGCCTGGACGCAGAACCACGGCGGATCGTCTATCGGTTCCAGGCGTACCGAGACCAGGGTTTTAGCCGCCTCACGTCTACTTTCCGGTGTGGCCCAACTGACGCCCATGACGTTCTTCAGGAACAGCTCATAGGCCGGGCTGTAGAACTTCTCGGCGATAGCCAGCTTTTCCCCCTCGGAGGCGGGTGTGGCGCGGGCCGAGAAGCACTTTGACCCTACCTGCACGACCACTATCGGGTTGGCCCGCAGGTTTTTGTACCAGTGGGCCTTTTTCCCCCTGCCGGCGAAGACGTAAAGATCGTCCCCCATTCTGAAGTACTCGACCGGCGTTGTGCGTGGCAGACCGGTTTTGCGGCCTTTAGTGGTCAGGAGCATGAACCGTCCCCCTATGAGCCATCCCAGACCGGCCCTATAGAGCACGATGGGGAGACGCAGGAGCCTTTTGAACCATCCACTTGGGCTTTTGAATTCCTTTGCCATCACTCTCCCCTTTCCTTGCGGCGTTCCTCTGCGGCCAGGGCCGATGCTAATTGTGCTGCCACCAGCTCCAATATCATCACATCCTGTCCGCTTATGGAGTTAAGTTCCCGGCGGCACGCCAGGATGACACCGATCCGCATCCTGGTGCCGACCGGAACGGCGGCAGCCGCATCGAAATAGCCGTTGCTGAGCAGTGGATGTGAGCTTTCATCGCCCGGCCCCACTATCCTGCTCATCCCGTGGCCGGAGACCCATTCAACAAGCGGCCCGATCTGGCGTCCGAATGGCACTTCCTCTTCCCTTAGCTCGCCTGCCTCGGCCTCTGCCTTCAAGCCGTCCGGGCCGGTGGCGAAGAACACTACGTAATCGAAGTCCAGCTGGTGTACCACTTCCACTGCGGCTTGTACCTTATCCTTGCCCTCGGCCTGACGTATACGCCTTGCGAACGACCTCACCGGTGGGAGCGCGTCAGAGCGCAAGGTTTCCAGGCGCCGTTCCTCGATCAGGCGTCTGATTTTGATGAGGAGGTCATCGTTTTCAAATGGGGCCGTAGTTATATCGTCCGCATAGCCGGGGGTGCCGAAATCGGCTTCCTCATCCACCAGGATGATGATCAATTCCGGGTGGCTGCGTCTGACGCCTTCTATGAATTTGGATACATCCCCCAGCTCTGCCTCTATCACCACCACGTCGAACTCGAACTCAGGCGCCCAGAGTATATCCCGTGCGCGTCGCAGTGAGGCCACTGCTATTGGGCGGATGTCCCCGGCGGCCTTGAGATATTCACGGTAGCGGGGTATCTGCTCCGCTCTGACCGCTACCAGAACCGATAAAGGTCGGACGACGCCACCTGTCATCTTCTTCCCCTCCGCCGAACCTCACCGTCAGATGCGATGTTTGCCCTCAAAATACCCGGCGATCCAGTAGAGCGCGTCCAGCACCGACCTGGGGTCTGCGCGGCCAGATTCCAGCCTGCGGATCATATCGCCGCCGAACACCCCACGGCTCTCGCCCTTATCGGATATACGGCTTATCACGTTGGCCAGGTTTTGGCAATCCTGTCCCAGGTTCCGTCTGAGGCGTTTTTGGACCCTATCTGGAAGCTCTGCGAGCAAACTTTCCATCTCGGCTGCCAGTGCTTCCGGGTCGGCCACCACCTGTGGGCTTTCGTCCGGGAAGGCCTCTATCAGATCCCCCAGTAGCGATGCCGCGACCCCCGTCTCGCGCAGCACCATAGGGAGCGAGCGATTGCCCAGTATATACGATGGGGCTTGCCTTGCCATCTTAAACGGCACCTCATGTCCTTCCAGCAGGTAGCCGCCCATCCAGCGCAACAGGTCAACCCCGGCCCTGGGGGCCATCTCGCCCGATAGCAGGGCGCGCTCCACATTTTGGAACGGGCGATTGCGGCTGCGCGAGTTACCCAGCTTGCGCAAATACTCTGCCAGTGCCCGCATATTCTCCGCCATCCGTAACCTTTCGTCGTCCGAAAGTCCGCCCGGTGTTGAGATCAACTGGTGGCGGAGCTTATTGCTATGGATTGGCTTCCCGGCGGCAAATGTGGCTGCCATATCCATCAGCAGAGCCGTAGTCTGGTGCACATCCTGGGCGAATTCCTCCAGATCGCGCTCGTTCATAACCTGGCGCAACTCCAGGGCTGCCAGCCCCACGGGGTAGAGTGTCGGGAGCCGCTCGCGCAGATGTCTGATCAACTTCCACCCCTCGGCCACCGGGAAACGTCGGATTACCCGGCGCACCAGGTCGAAGCCCGCCTGACGTGTCTCATCATCGCGGGCCATAATTGGCCAGACGCGCCGGATCAACTTGAATGCATCGGATGCCCGCTCCGGTACCATCGCCATTATGACCGAGGCCGTGCGGATGGCGTTATCGGAATTTCCCCTTTCCATGTGGAAGCGGAGCATCTCCAGCCCTGCCTTGAATCCGACCGATTCCAGCAATGCCGGGTCATCGTAAAGCATATCGGTCAACCGGTCGGCTATCGGCGCCATGGCTATGTCCCATTCCGCTGCGGCCAATGCTCCCCTATAAGCGGCGGCCAGCACGATCGGGTCTAGCTTGCTATGTTCCAGGCCGGATAGCGCTTCCTCGGCCTGTGCGGAAGTCAGCGGGGTAGCTTCGAAAGCATCCGCCACCATTTTCGCCAGAGCCGGTCGCTGATCCAGCACAAAGACGTCGCGCTGGAAAGTTTCCAAAAGCACGCGCATATCCCCATATTGGCCCGTGCCCAACAGGAGTTGCAGCATCAGCCGCCATATCTCCTCGTCCAGGCCGACCAGGATATTCATCGGCGTCAGAGTCCAGACCACCTGGCGGATCAGGGGGGCAACCCTCCGGCCATCATCGCTCAGCGCCAACGGCACCAATCCGGCCAGCACGTCCCTATCCAATAGCTCATACCGACCCATCAACGCGGCCTTTTCCGCCATTCTGAGCAGGACGATGGGAGCATCTCGCTCTCCGAGCGCGTTGGCGCCTTTCAGGAGCAACCCTCGTTCCGGCGATGTGAGCGGTATATCCGGCTGCAGGTACGCGAGGGCTTTCTGAGTTTCCTGTGGTAGCCTGGCCCCTAGCCTGAGATCGGTGATCAGGCTGCCGAAAGCCGAAGGCCCCAGATAGCGTGCGCCCAACCTGAACACGGTTGATGCCAGGCGCGGGTTATTCCTTGCCAGCGGCAGGCTTTCTTGCAACAGGCGCGGGATCAAGGATGCGAGGCCCAATTCCGGTGGTGCCTCCGATACCTCCACCAGGAACTCAGATGCCCTATCCGCCTTCTTCATGGCGACCCACATCTTTTGGGACGCCAGAGCTGCCTCTTGCAACACCTGTCTCCAGGGGGCTCCCAGCGCGGGTTGCAATGCCAGCCACCTTGCTACCAGCCTGTAGACCGCCGGTGCGGAGCCTTCTAGCAGCGCCTGCTTCAAATAGACCAGCAGCGCCTTGCCCAGATCGACATCTCCGGATACCAGGGCCAGGAGCGCGTCTGCGGATTCCGATTCCGGCTCGTCCAGCGCCAGCGTGATGGCAAGCAGATGTCGGGCGTAATCCAGCTGCAGGTCGCCGGTAAGTGTCCGATCCTCCAGCAACAGCTCTGCCACGGCCCTGCGATCCACTGCCTGCCCGGTTCGTATGGCGGTATCCAGTGAGGCGCGGCGGGCCACCTGGGCCAGGGCGTCCGGCAATGGCATCTTGCTGATGCGCCATTCGACCGTCTCGCGCAGCGCCTCCATCTGATCCAGCAGTAAAGCCGGATCCAGCGTCAGGTGGGAGACGACGAAACGGGCATAAGCGTCGGTCGGCGGCGGAGGGGTTACCTCTGCCTGGCCCCACTTGTACACCGTATCCTCAGGTGCGGCCTGTTCCTTTTGGACGAATTTGATCTGCGCGGCGCATGTGGCGCAATCGCCTACGCTCGTAGCGAACGTGATCCCGACTCTGACCCTGCCCGGCAGCAATGCCAGCAGGCCCTGGATGAAGTCGACGCGGGCCGTCAACTTCTCCGGCGCACCGATCACCGTCAGGGGCGCCCCGTGGATGAGCGCGCTCAGCAACTGTCCGACCGTTCGGGGGCTATCGCCGGTTGCGCGTAGCAGGTGATCTATCGCCCTCAGCAGGATTTTGCGAGGTGGTGGGGCCGGGTCAACGACCGCGCGCGGCAGCAGGTCGCTACGCGGCTTCTCGAAGAGTGGCATTTGCTCATCGGTCAGATCGAGGAGTGTTGCCAGGTTACCTTCCAATGCCCTTGCCACCTCGGTCGGCAGTAGTATGCACTGCATATACTGGCCGATCTGGCCCAGGCGTTGCACCTGTGCCAGCACGAAAGGCCCCTCATCGTTGTGGAATAGGCCTATGGAGTTGGAATCTGGCCCGGAGACGTCATCTCCGCCGAGCGGGGATAGGGAGACCAGCTCCAGGCATCTGGTATAATCACGGCGCCGGATGCCGGATGTGTGCGCGATGAGGCGTGGCTCCCCTATAGGCCTGCCGTCCCTGACCGGCGGCCCGTGGTATAACCTTTCGAGACGGTAAACCCGGGCTTCGTCCACCTTTTACCATCCGGGGCGCATTTAGGTTGCCACTTAACCTTAGCCGTTTCCGTTCCAATACGCAAACGGCGCGGGCGATCGTTAGCGCTCACCCACGTGGCCCTCGCCCCCTTTGGCGGATGGGATTGTGGATTCATCGCCTTTGGCATCTGCAATGGGTTCCGAGCCGTCATCCTGGCGTTCCTGCGTAGCCGCGTCCTTGCCCGGGTGGGGGTTGTGAATGGGAGTTGGCGCCGTTTCTATCGGCTCCTGCTCCAGTGCCTCGAAGAGCACACTGCCGCTGCGGCCCATCATCCTGCGTATCGCCTCCAGCTCCTCTGGCGAAAGTGTTTTCAGCACCGCCAGCGCCTCGGATTTGATGGATTGGACATCCTCCATCGGCAGGAACGCCCTGGTGAAGGCCTCCTTACGGCTCTGGAATAGCAGCCAGCCGGCCATATTCGGCAGGAACATGGCATTTGGGTCCACGCCTTCTGGCACTTCGGATTCGCTTTTCATCAGCATGATGCTGGCGACCAGGAACCCAACGCCGACCCATTGTAACGGAGTCAGGCTCTCGCCCAGGAATGCGAAGGCCAGAGTCAGTGCCACGCCGATCTCCGCCACGCCCAGGAGTGCGGTTTGGAGACTGCCGAGTTTGGAAACCCCGGCAAAGAGCGTCAGGCGTGATAATGCCGTCGTGATCGCCAGGCCCAGTATGGCCATAAGGGCATCGGTCGTCACCGGCACCCATGCCACTGCCGCGTAGGCGAGCCGTGCGATCGCGACCACCACGGCCATCGTACTGAGGGTGTATAGCGTGAAAGTTTGTGGGGGCATCTCGTAGAGCACGCGCTGGCTTAGCACCACATGTCCGGCGTACATCAGGGCGTTGCCGACCATCAGCCCGACCCCCAGCCAATCCACTCGGTCGTATACTGCCCCGGTCAGCAACAATATGGCGATGAGGGCCAGCGTTATCCGCAGGAAAGTCCTGGGGCGGAACCTCTGGCCGCCCATCAGGCCCATCAGCAGTACGAACACCAGGTACATGCCGTTGAGCAGCTGTGCCAGTGATGCATCCAGGCGAGCGAGGCCGTTGTAGTACATCAGCGACCCCAGCCCGTTGACGGTGCCGACCACCACGCAGCCCAGAAGCCCGGCAGGGAATATATATGTATATCGGCGCCAGAATATCAGGAAGATTGACCACAGCAGGGCGGCGGCTATGGCAGTACGCACGGCTGCAACGGTGAAAGGATCGGCTCCCGCGCGATAAGCCAGTTTCCCGAATATCGGCGCGGTGCCCAGGAATAAAGGGGAAAGCATAGCGATCAGCACAGCACGGCGTTTATCGGCATCTCCCACTATTTGCCACCGCCCCCGTCACCTGATCGACGGGTAATTTGACCCTTTTGTATCGTTATTTTCACCAATCACAAGCGGAAGTGCTACCCCGGCCCGGTGATAAAACGGTTCGGATTAGGTATATCCGTCATTAGCTCTTGCTCAGGGCATCCACGATCCCCTGGAGAAGTTCCTCATCCAGGAACGATCCCTTCTGCAGGAGCGTGGTGATCTGCCGGTTTAAGCGTTCGCGTTCCTGCACGGTCAGCTCTTTGGCCGTGATCACGATTATCGGCACATCTTCCAATTTCTCGTCGGCCTTGAGCATATCTATCACCTGGAAACCGTCCACATCGGGCATCATCAGATCGGTGATGATCAGGTCCGGTCGCACCTTATGGGCCATCTCGATGCCTTCGCGTCCGCCTTTAGCGATGTGTACCTCGTAATCGCCGCGCGCCTTGAGTATACGTCCCAGGAGGCGGGCGGCATCGGCGTTATCCTCGATGATCACCACCTTGTGCACGCTTTCCCTGATCTGCTCCAGCGCCGAAAGCAACCCCTCCTCCGGTAGCGCCACCTTTTCGGCCACCTGGCTCACATCCACATCGCGTGCCCATCTATCGCCGAGTATCTGCTTTTCCACCGGGAAGGTGTGGCCGGATGCGTTAACCACCACCACATCATCCGGCTTAATGATCCCGGCCCTGACCATCTTGAAAAGCCCGGCGAACGCGACCGCTGCTGCCGGCTCGACCGACATCCCGTCCATCTTCGCCAGGATGTGCATGGCCTCGAAGGCCTCCTGGTCGCTCACCTCCTCCATATAGCCGCCGTACTCTCGCACATGATCCCAGATCAGCTCGTAGGCTCTGCCGGGATTGCCCGTGGCGAGTGTGATTATCAAAGTCTTGGGGTTTTCCACAGGAGTGGCGACGCCCTGCCCTGCCTTGAAAGCCCGCACCATAGGGGCACAACCTGCCGACTGCACCACGCCGATGGCCGGGACTTTCTCTATCAGCCCTAGTTCGACTAGCTCCTTGAACCCTTTGGCGACTCCGATTGGCCCCATGCCGCCGCTGACGCTTTGTATGTACCAATCCGGCGCCCGCCAGCCCAGCTGCTCGGCGATCTCGAATGCCAGCGTCTTCATACTCTCGACGGCGGCGATGCTCTTAATGCCGCGTTCGACGAAGAGGCCCTTCTTCCTGGCAAATTGTGCCGCCACGACCTTAGTTTGATCGTAAGTGCCGGTCACCTTTATGACCTCGGCTCCGTAGATGGCTGCCTCTCGCATCTTATCGCCCGGCACCAGGCTGGTCACGAAGGCCCAGAGCTTGATCCCGGCGCGTGCCGCGTATGCGGCGTATGCTATGGCGACGTTACCGGTTGACGCCACCACGGCCTCCTGAGCGCCCATCTCCTTGAGCACCGATATGGCCACCGATGCCTGTCGATCCTTGAACGAGCCGGTCGGCCCCTGGCGCTCGTCTTTGATATAGAGATACTTCATGCCCAGCATCACGCCGAGATTCGCGGCTGGCAGCAACGGGGTGCCGCCCTCGCCCATTGTCACGATGTTGGCTCGGTTGTAGAGCGGCAATAGCTCGTAGTAGCGCCACAGGCCGGGTGGTCTTTGGCGGATTTTTGTGCCCCAGCCGGTACGGCGGAGTGATTCGAGATCGTATTTGGCCTGCAGGATCGTCTCCCCGCAGACCGGGCATTCCAGGATCGGCTTCTCATAGTGGAAGCGGTGATGGCAACTTATGCACTCAAGCTCGATCTTTTTGCCCATTTATCCTCGGCTCCCATCGCCACGGCCCAGGCGCCGGGCTACTTCGTCTATGATTTTCTCGGCAGTGCTATCAGACCTGGCTATCAGGGAGACGCCTTCTTGTGAACCTATTCGCTCTGCCGGCAACTCGTCGGGTACGATCACTATCACCGGCACCTCTGCCGTCTTCGGATTCTCTCGGATGCGTTCGAGGAGTTCAGCTCCATCCTCATCCGGTATATCGGGTGCCAGGATGACCAGATCGGGCCACCACTCGCCGACTACCTCATCCCAGTCATCGGATTCTGGAATCCGTCTGATCTCGTAGCGAGGCTCGATCAGCAAGGCCTTGTGGACGGATTCTGCATCTTCTTTGCGTCTGCCGGTGATCAGAATCCGGTACTTCACCATTTCGGCCTCTACTCGCCTGATCGCCTCCACCAAATCCTCGCCCAGGAAAGGCTTGACCAGGTACTCCGATGCGCCCAGCTGGAATCCGCGTTTTGCGTCGTCGACGATGCTACAGACGATCACCGGGATCTCGAACGTGGCGTCATCGTCCTTCAGGTGGGCCAGCACATCCCATCCGTCGCGGCCCGGCATGGCCACATCCAGCAGCACCACTGATGGCTTATATTTGACAACCGTCCTTTCCGCCTCATCTGGGTCGGTCACGCCGATTACCTCGTATCCCTCGCGCATCAGGTACCGGCGGTAGAGGTCTATCACCCCCGGCTCATCGTCTATGACGACCACCCGTTTGCGCGGGGTGGCGGGTTGCTCTTCCGGCGGTGACTCTGGTATCGGCTCCTCTGCAGAGGCCGGCTCTTCTGGGGTTTCCGGCTTTTCCTGTGGCTCCTCACGGGGGTGGAGTGGCACGGTGAAGCTGAAAGTGGAGCCGACGCCCAGCTCGCTTTCCACCCATATACGTCCGCCCTGAAGCTCGACCAGCGACTTGGAGATCGGCAACCCCAGGCCGGTTCCGCCCACCTTGCGGGTGGTGGATGAGTCCACCTGGAGGAAGGCCTCGAAAATCCTATCCATATCTTCCTCGGCTATGCCGATGCCGGTATCGCTGACCGAGATTTGGAGAAATTTGTCGCCATCTTCCTGGGTGACGAATGCCGAGATGGTTATGCTACCTTCCTCGGTGAACTTAGCGGCGTTGGATACCAGGTTGAGCAATATCTGGCGGGTGCGGAATTCATCGCCCCATACGTTCGGCAGATCATCTGGTATCTCAAGCCGCAGCTCTATCGGCTTATCTTTGACCAGGGCGGTGGCAGTGGACATGACGCCCTTGATCACCCGCTCGATCGGGAAGTACTCGAAGGTCAGCTCCATCTTCCCGGCCTCGATCTTGGACTGGTCGAGCATGTCATTGATCAGGCCGAGCAAGTGCTGGCCGCTTTCGTGGATGGTGGTCAAATCCTGGCGCTGCAGGTCGGTTAGCGGCCCGTCTATGCCTTTTAGCATCACGCGGGAGAAGCCTATGATCGAGTTAAGAGGGGTGCGCAGCTCGTGGCTCATATTCGCCAGGAACTGGCTCTTAAGCCGGTCTAGCTCGCGCAATTGTTCGTTCGCGTGGCGCAATTCCTCCAGCAGCCGGGTGTTTTGCACGATGGCGGTAAGTGAAGTTGCCAGGGTTTGCACCAGGCGCATATCTTCGTCGGTGAAGGCGTTGGGGCGGTCGCTTTCGATATTGATCACGCCCAGCAACTCGTCACCGCTGACCAGTGGGACGGCCAACTCTGATTTGGTAGCCGGCAGTATCTCCAGGTAGCGGTCGTTGGCCGTTACGTCGTTGACCATGAGAGGTTCGCGTGTGCTGGCGACCCAGCCGGCGATACCACGGTCGAACGGCACCAGGGAAGGCATCTCGAACGAGGCCATCTTGGTGGCACGGGCCGCCACTTTGAGGCCGGCGTTTCGCTCGTCCGGCACCAGTATGGTAACGTCCAGGGCGCCCATCCGCTCGAATATCGCCTCGGCGGCAGATTGCAACGCCTCCTCCAGCGAGATGGCTGCTGTGGCCTCGCGGGTTACCCTGAAGAGGAACGCCATCTCCTCGGCGCGGCGTGAAGCTTCCTCGAACAGGTGGGCGTTATCTATTGCGACCGCGATCTGGGCGGCCAGGGTCGAGAGGATTCGCACGTCCTCATCGGTGAACGCGCCCGGATGATTGCTTTGCACGTCCAGAGCACCCAGCAGATGTCCCCTGGCGATCAGTGGCAGGCCCATCTCGGAGCGGGTATCGGGCAGCAGGGGGTGCGGCTTATGGGGCATACTGGCGTCGCTGGTATCGAGCGTGATGACCGGTTCCTGCCTGGCCGTCACCTGGCCGATGACCGAGTACGAGCCGACGGGCAGGCTGTGTTTCATCTTCAACATCTTGCGGCCCACCTCGCCCGTGGATGCCCTGAGCACCGCGTCCTTGCCATCGGGACTGAGCATGAACACCTGCACGTGGTCGTAGCCGAACCTGGCCTTGATCAGCTCCACCGCCTGCGGCAGCAACTCATCCAGGTCCAGGATCGAGGTGATCACCTGGCCCAACTCGGCTGCCGTCTCCAGCTGCAATGCCCTGTGCTCGGCTTGCTGGAGCAATCGGAGCCTCTCGATCGCTATTGCCACGCGGTCGGCGATGGCGCGGTATATTCGCATATCGCGTTCCGAGAAGCGGTAAGGGGCGGAGCTGGAAAGGAGCATGAAGCCGATCACCCTGTGGGCCACGCGCAGAGTGACGCCGAGGAGTGCGGATACCCCCTGGGCTTTGAGGGCGGTGCGAGTCACGTCATCCAGCCTTTCGTCTTCATCTATGTTGTGGGAGATGAACTCCTCGGTGCCGGCGGTGATCAGCTTGAGTAACGGGTAATCGTCCACCGAGAAGCGCAGTCCTTTCAGATCCGGCTCCTGGGGGTCGCGATGCCAGTATGCGACCACTTCGGCATATCCGAGGGACGTGCTATCTGGCTCCACAGGCTCGTCGAAGAGCGAGAAGCTAAGCCTGGCGATTTCTGGGATCAGGGCATTTTCCACCACAGCGTTAAGCACGCCCTCGATGTCGTTTGCCGCTGCGATGGCGCGACCTGTGCTATAAAGCAGCGCGGTCTCGTCCAGAGCTTCCTGTGTTTGCCTGAGCAGCCTGGCGTTCTCGAGTGCTATTGAGGCCTGATCGATCACCGTCAGCGCGAATCGGCGTTCGCGGGGGTCGAATAGGTGTGGCTCTTTGAAGCCCATCACGATCCGCCCGAAGACCTTGCCACGGACGCCGATAGGGATCGAGGCAATTGCGCGCATATTGCTTGCCTGTATATGTTTGACCAGTGCCTCGTCAATTGAAACTCGCGTTGTTTGGATGTCCTCTATGAATAGGGCCTCCGGGTCGAAGAGGTGTTCACGTGGCATCTTTGGGCTATCCAGTGGCACGGTTGTACCTGGTGAAAGGCTCTTTCTTACCTCACCGATGGCGCCTACAAAGCGCAGCGAATCCCCTTCGACCATCATAGTTGCCACCATATCGGGGTTGAGAGTGCTCATCTGGATGGTGACCACGTTCAGTATCTCATCGGCATTGGCCGCTGCGGCCACGGCGCGTCCGGCCTCGTACAGGGCTGTGGCCTCGGCCAGGCTTTCCTGGAGCGCTGTTTCCAGCTCGCGGATGTCGGTGATGTCCTGGAAGACCGCGACCACCGAGATTATCTCACCGTTTTCGTCCTTGATCGGTGCCGCGTTGACCAGCAATTCCACGCGGGTGCCGTCCGGGTGCTCGACTGCGATGTCGTCTGCGGCGATGGTTTTCCCCGTTTGGAGTGCGAGCATGAATGGGTGTTCTTCGGGGCGGTAAGGCTCATTGGTTCCGCTGTAGTAGATCGGATACCTTTCCGCCTGGTCATGTTGCTCGGGATCGACTTCGGCGCCCAACATCTCGATGGCGCGTTGGTTGGAAAGGATCGGGTGCCTGGTTTTAGCGTCCACCACTACGACGCCAACGGGCATTGCTTCCAGTATCTCCTGGAGATTCCTTCGCTCGGCTTCGACGGCATCGAACAGGCGTCGGTTTTCCGCAGCGACGGCCACGTGGCTGGCGATGGTGGCGGCCAGCTCAACGTCCACATCGCCTATATCGCGGTTTGCCGGGGAACGTCCGATGCACAGGACCCCGATCACATCGTCGCCGGAAAGCACCGGCACGGCCACGTGCTTGCCCAATGCGCCGGCCAATCCCCTATCTGCCGGCTCGTTGACGACCACAGGTCTGCGTTCGAGGGCTGCCCTGGTGAAGGATAATTCGCCCTCACTCACCGGGAATGTCTGGCGCAGCATCTCCTCGTCTATTCCTTCGATGTGGCCGACCGTGCCGCGAATAGTTTCCCCATCCGATTCCAACATGCCCAGCCACCATCGGTCGTAGTTGCCTGGCTCCGAAACTGCCAGGAACAGATTTTGCACGCCGATCTCGAATTCGGCGCCGATCTGGCTGGCGAGCTGGCCGGCCTCCGCCAGTGCCTCGGCGCGTCTGGCTGCCACCTGGGTCTCTTCGAGCAGTCTCAGGTTCTCGACTGCTACCGCTGCCTGGTCTGCCGCAGCCCTGATCAGCCTGATGTCGGTCTCGGTAAACTTGGTGGGTTTGGTATAGCCGGCGACCAGAATGCCGATCCATCGCTCGCCTATCCTGAGCGGTGCGATGAGCATCGCCCTCACGCCCATGTGGGTGAGTCTGCTACGGGTTTTCTCATCCATATCAGGTGAGGCTTGCACGTCCTCTATAGCCGTCACATCCTGCCGGGATAACACCTTGAAGATTGGGAACTCGTCTGCCGGCACCCGGAACCCGGACATGGTACGGGCGTTCGGATCGCGGTTCCAGTCCACGGGTATATATATCGTCCCGGATGGCCCGTCGGATGTTTCGCCCTCGAAGAGGGCCAGAGTGGCAGTATCGGCGTTGTGGGGTATGGCGTGCTCGGCCACTGCCAGTACCACCTCTTCCATATTAGTGGCCGATGTGATCGCACGCCCGGTTTCATACAGTCTTCGGGTCTCGTCGAGCATCTCCTGGGTGCTGCGGAGCAGCTGCAAGTTCCTCAGCACCACCGCCGCCTGGGCCGAAAGTGCCATTAACCTGCGGGCGTCGCGTTCGTTGAGCCGGAACTGTTTCGCGGAGACCGCCGTTATGAAACCGATCTGTCGTTCGCCGATGTTGAGTGGGATGGCGACGAAGGACTTGGCCTTGAAGCGATGCATGAAGACCTGTCTGGTCTCCTCATCCAGCAGTGGGGAGGTTCGCACATCTTCCACCAGGATGATGTCGTCACGTGGTATCAGGCCGACCGCCGGATATTTTGCCAGCACATAACGTTCGGGCGGCACCTGGATGAATTTCCCACTTTCGCAAACTGATACGGCCTGGAACCATTCTGGCGCATCATCGCCGACCCAGGGGCGGTTGAACATCAGGACGCTGATCCGGTCTATCTTGCCCAGAACGGTCGAACTACGCAGTGCCTCGACCACTCCGTCAAAATCGGTGGCCTTATTGAGCAACTCGCTGCCCTGATATAGGGCCTGTGCTTCTGCCAGAGCATCCTGAGTTTGCTGGAACAGCAACTTGTTGTCTATTGCAATAGCTGCCTGATCGGCTATCGCCTTGAAGATATTGATCTCCCGTGCGGTGAACTGGTGTACATCCTCGGTGCTTTCTATCAGCAGCCAGCCGAAGAGCTTGCCGGCTACCGCCAGCGGGATTATAGCCGCCGATTTGACGTTCAAGTGCTCGAACACAGCTCTGGTTTTCGGATCTATATTCTCGTCGAGCGCGATGTTGTTGGAGACCACCACATCGTCCGGCCCAACATGGGCCATCAGCGGCATCTCCTTGACCGAGAAGCGGTTTCCCTTAGATATGGTGCCGAGTCTATCCCACATAGCCCTGACTTCGACCGAGCGTTCCTCCGGTGGGGCGTCCGGATCGTCCAGGAATGCCACCAGCACCCGGTCGAACTCCTTTGAGGCGATCTGTTCCACCACGGCTTCCAGAACCGCATCAATATCCTCGGCGGCCACAATTGCCGAGCTGGCCGCATATAGCGAACGGGTCTCGGCTAGCGCTTCCTCGATCTGGCGGAAGAGCCGGGCGTTTTCCAGGGCCATCGCCACGCGCTCGGTTATCGCGTTGACGACCGCCAGCTCATCCTCGCTGGGTGGGCCTTCCAGGCCGCCGGTCACCAGAGTGCCGATCACCTCCCCGCGCAGCTTTATTGGCATCTCGATCACATCAGTCGAGGCCTCGTCATGGCCGTATTTCGGGCTTACCAGAGGCTCATCCGGCGAGATATGCTCGATCTCGATCAGGTTATACCGGTAGCCGGTTATCTCCGGTTCGCTTTCCAGGAACTCGCCCCAGCTTTCGCGCGTCAACCGGCGGCCCAACTCCTCCACCTCGCTCATACGTTGCCTGGTTTCCTCCACCAGGCGGGCGTTGCTTATCGCCACCGCTAACTGGTCTGCCAGCACCTGGAATATGCGCACATCCTCCTCGGTGAACTTGCCGGGTTCGGTACTTTGGATGTCCAGTGCCCCGATCACCTCATCGCCGAGCTTGAGCGGTAGCGCCATCTCTGCCCTGGTATCCGGCAGGAGCGGGTTTGGCCTGTGGACGGTGCCGGGTTCCGTGGTATCCGCCACGATGACCGTTTTCCCGGTTGCCGTTGTCTGGCCTATGACCGATCTGGAGCCGATTGCCAATCGGTGTCCGCGTCGCAATAGCTCGCGTCCGGCTTCGCCGGTGCTGGCGCGGAGTACGGCATATTCCTTTACATCGTCCACCAGGAACACCTGTGCGTGGTAGAATCCGAACCTCTCGCGGATCAGGTTAACGGTACGGTTCAGCAGCACATCAACGTCGCGGAGTCCGACTGCCACCCTGATGATCTCGGCGACCGTTTCCAGGTCGCGTGTGCGCCTGCGGACTCGGGCTTCCAGTGTGGAGATCAGCCCCTGGACCTGGTCGGCCATCGAGTTAAAAGCGCGTGCCAGTGCGCCTAACTCATCCTTGCGTTCGCTCTCGACCCTGATCTGCAGATTGCCGGCGGCTATCATTGAGGCGGCATCGGTCATCTCGACTACGGGCTTTACCATCGAATACACCGCCAGCACGCCCAGTCCCAAAGCCGCCAACAGGCCGAAGAACCCGATCCCAAGTGCGGGTGATACGGTAACCCAGACCGGCTCGAGTACGTTCTGGGTGGGTGCGAGTGTGATCAGGCCGATGTTTAGCTCGGACATCCAATTGTATGCTGCCAGGACGTCCTCACCGTTGAAGTTTACGTACCTGAGCGAGCCGGATTCCCTTTCGAGCAGGTGCTCGATCGCTTCATCGAATACCACGGAGCCGACGAGTGAGGAATACGGGTCATCTGGCGCCATTATCAGTTGACCGTCTGGCCTGAGGACAAGAGTTGTCCTGGTCAGCGGTGCTCCCTCTTCCCCTGCCAGTAAAGTCTCCATCGGCCTCAGTGTGGCCCTGGCGACGATCACGCCTGTCACACCGCGTTCCCCGCGTACCGGGGTGCCCACGTAGGCCCACACATCGCCGGTTTCATCGTCATATTCTGGGGTGCCGATCTTGGTGCTCGTCAGCCACACGATGAATAGCGGATGTGTGCTCAGGTCAAGCCCCACATCATCGGGATCGGTGCTCAACACCACCTCACCTTCCCTGTTCAGCAGCATGAGTTTATTCAGCAAGCGGCCACTGCCGGTCACGTGGGCCACATGGCGGAGGAGCTGTTCGCCTGCGGCCTCATCCCCGGTTTCCAGGAAGGCCAGAGCGCTATCTGTGATCTCTGGGTCGCCGATGACTACCTCGACCATATCCCTGACCATAATGGCCCAGTGCTCGGCGGACGAGAGATAGGTAGCATTAGCAGTGTTAAGCTCGTGCAGGGCGCGAGAAACCTCCATATCGCGCCCTATCAGGAAGACGCTGGCTGCCACCAACGCGATCGGTATCAGTACCTGCAAGACCGTGCTCACCAGGAGTGACAGCCCCAATCGGCTCCTGAGTAGCCGCCTTATCCCCACATCTTGCTGTCCGTAGTCGTAAGCCGTTGCGCGATCAGCCATCCGACCCTCCCGGCGCCGCCGATTGGAATACTCGGCGCCTCACACGCTTCCCGTCCGTGACGGTATTGCCGCTTTGGATCGGCCTCTCACCTGCACTCATAGATGTCAACTTCCTCGTCTTCGCAATACAAAAACTCATTGGTGTAAACCTGGGCCGGGTTCACCTGTGTGCTCAGGTGTCCGTCCTCTTCCAAAGAGCTAATGATGGTAGCCCACACATCCTCGTCCATGATCCCGTATGGGACGCCTGGGGTAACCGAGTGTCGTACCGCATTCCAGTCGCGCAGGACGTTATCGTATTCCAGCGTTGGATCGACCCTGAGCACCATATCGGGCGCCATCTCCGGGTAAGTGAGGACGAAGTTCCAGCCGCGCATCGAGGCGATCATAAACCTTTCCACCAGGTCATGGTTTTCCTCTATGAGAGGCCTGCTTGTGAATAATACCGCATCGTAGACCGTATTTTCGTCCTCGGCACCGGTAGAAAGTGCGCCTATTGCCACCACCGGCTTGCCATTTGCAAAGGCCGTGACCAGCTCGGCGCCGGTACAGACGCCGAACTGGTCACGGCCT
>JALXEW010000112.1 GCA_027069285.1 Ardenticatenia bacterium
CGTTAGCCCGGTGTTTCAACACCGGGCGTGAGAATGCAGGCAGCCCCTGTGGGGCTTCTCGGCCCCTTAGCCCGGGGGGCGCGAGAATAGATGCAGCTTGGGCTTGACGCCGCCGGCCCTTGCAGGTATACTTTAAGCGGTTGCGGGTATAGTTCAGTGGTAGAACGTCAGCTTCCCAAGCTGAATGTCGCGGGTTCGAATCCCGCTACCCGCTTCAGGCCGTCCACATGGATGGGCGGCTTTTTTTCGTATCCCACCGGCTTATGCCCTGCCACGTATTTGCGCTATAATCTAACCACTATGCCCAGAGGATTGGCTCGTCTGGAAGAAAGAATCGAACGCCTGATAGAGGGGAATTTCGCGCGCCTCTTTGCAGGCCACCTGCAACCACGCCGCGTGGCAGCTCAGCTGGTACGCGCGATGGAAGATGGCCTGATCGAACGGGGAAAGCACGCCAAACCGCTGGCACCGGATAGGTACCTGGTCTCGCTGAGTACCGACGATTACCAGGCCATCCTGAAGGCCCACCCAGACCTGGCAACCGCGTTGGCAAGCCACATAGTCGTGATGGCACGCGAGGCCGGATTCCACCTGGCACGGATGCCGGAAGTCAAGCTCGAGGCCGATGGGTCGCTCCCGCCACGTTCCGTCACCGTCACCGCCGCGCATTCCGCCGAAAATCTGCCCACCCCGCTCATGGGCCATGATGAGAATCCAGACGAGATCGGCATCCCGCCGGTTAACGCCCATTTGCTCGTCGAGGGCGGCGCGCGCGCCATCCCGCTGACAGAGCCGGTGATCAACATCGGGCGGCGACTGGATAATACCGTGGTGATAGACGACCCGCGCGTATCCCGCAGGCACGCTCAGTTAAGGCTCCGCCACGGACGGTACGTGCTATACGATCTGGGAAGTACACGCGGCACCACCGTCAACGGCCAGAAGGCAGATGAGTGGCTCCTGAAGCCAGGCGATGTGATCTCACTGGGCGGCGTCCCGGTCGTCTACACCGAGGACGAACCCGGCAGGAAACCGCTTAAACCCGGAGATACGGTAAAGCTGCCGCCGGTAGAGGGCTAAACAGCCGTGGATGAGGCTTACGTGCTGCTGGCACTACGTCTCCTGGCCCTGGCCTTGCTTTACGCATTCATCGGAGCGGTCGCATACGCCCTCTGGAAGGACTATATAGCCGCCTCAAAAGCCGCAGCCGAACGCGAACGTAGCCACGGGCGCCTGATCGTGATCGAGGCGCCCGCCGGATCGGCGAGACCGGGCCGTATTTACGCTCTGCACTCGATCACTTCGCTCGGACGCGCCCCAACCAATACCGTCCCACTGGAAGACTCGTTCGTCAGCCAGGAACATGCGCTGATCTCGTTGCGCGACGGACGATGGTGGCTGGAAGACCTGGAAAGCAGTAACGGCACCCTATTAAACGGCATCAGGATAGACGAGCCGACGGTCATATCCGACGGAGACGTGATAGAATTAGGGAGAATCAAGCTCAAAGTTGAGCTGCTGGAAGATGAGTAAACGCTATAGCATGTAATCCCAGGAGAATCTTTAATGGCCGACGAACTGGAAAACAATGGCGAAGGCGAAAATCCGGGCGAGGTTGCAGATACCGAACGCATCCGAACCCAAATTCTCACCAGGCTGCGCGGCGTGATCGACCCGGAAACCGGCGTCGATGTGGTACGAATGCGCCTGATCGAGAACCTGACGGTGGACGAGGACGGCACGGTTAAGTACATATTCAGGCCGTCCTCACCGATCTGCCCGATAGCGGTTCCGCTGGCCCTGGAGATCAAACGGGTAATATCC
>JALXEW010000113.1 GCA_027069285.1 Ardenticatenia bacterium
ACATAAACCATCTCGAATGTTCACCGATGATCCTTGCCGATGAGAAAAAGGCACTATCATGAAAATAATCTTCAGCAATCAAATCGTTTGCGTGATTAGCGATTGCTTTACCGCCTAAAGCAAATTCATTTGCCATGGCAAAACCTCCAGTTGCGGCGTGCCATGCGATAGCACCACCACCCGTAGCAAGCACACCGACAGCACCTCCGCCGAATGCGAAAACGCCAATCGCCAAACCAGCCAAAGACAATAAGCCGACGGCAAGCCCTCCTACAGCGACACCACCAAAAGCGACGGCACCTGCCGAAAGAATAATCCCAAAAGAAATATCGCCGATAGCGATCCAGCCTTTGGCTATGCCTCTCTTATAATGCCCATCTTCTATTTTGCTTGTTGCAATATGGACGAGAGGAAGGCCAAGTAACGTGAGTTTTGTCTTGTAATTCATTGTGGTACCTCTGTACATTTCGACATACAACACCGAGTGCAGACCCGCATGCTGGCCTGAGTATTACGCATAAGTCCGTCAGTCAGGGGCACGCTGCGCCTTGCGTTGCGCGTCCATGGCGAGGATGAAATCGGCGGCCCGCTGGAGCCCGATCCAGAGGGTTTGAGGGCCCGGGAACCCATCCCGCTTGCGGTTGAGGAATCCACCCAGGCCGGCGATGCGCCGGATCATATCATCCAGTGAAGGGGGGATTCGGGTGGAGGCTTCCGCTCGGTGACGATATAGACGGCCTGCCACTCTTCGGTCTCGAAGGCCACGTCGCAGTGCATGTCGGGACAGTCGCGACCGAGCAGGGTGAGGAAGAGTATGCGCCAGGCGATGATCCTGTAGAAGGCGAGCGCCGGTTCGAGGCGCTCGATCTTTTCCAGACGCAGCTTTTCGATGCGGCAGCCGCTCTTGAGGATGCGGAAGAAGACCTCGATCTGCCAGCGGCAGAGGTACCATTGGATCTTCTCCAGGGCCTGTTCCGGGGTCTCCACCGGGAGGTTGGTCAGCAACAGCCATTGGACCGGTTCCTCGCCGGCCGGCGGATGGGGTTCGCCGGCGAGAATGGCGGTGACCTCCACCTCCGGGAGGGTCCGGTCGGGGCGCCGTGGCGCGGGCAGGGTGACGCGCAGGACGCGGATCTCCTGATGCACCGTGCGGGCCTTGAGCCCATGGCCGGCGGGACGTTCGAAGGTGGTCTCGGTGAATACCGGCGCCTTGGCCAAAGGCTCGCGCAGGCGGTGCCCGTCCTCGAGGACGCGGTCGTGTTGACTGCGCACCCGCCAGTCGGCGCCGCTCTCCGGGCAGGGGGCCTCGACGAAGAGGTCGTAGATGTCGGCCTCGCGGTCGGCCACATAGGTCAGCCGGGTGCCGGTGCCGGCCAGGTGCTCGGCCAGTTCGTTGATCTTGCCGAAGCCATCCACCCAGCGGACGCTCTCCTTCTCCTCCAGGGGACGATTGGGATCTTTGTCCTGGCCGAGACTGCCCGGCTCGCGGATGAGGGTGTGGACATCAGCAGGCCCAGGCACACCCGATCGGGGGTCACGGCCAGGGTCGGATGCAGATACAGGCCCTGGCGTACCTCCAGATTGAGCGGCCCGAGGCCCTCCATGGAGGGCTTGCTGGTGTAGTCGATCTCGCTGGTGTCCTGAATACACAGCACCCGGGGTTGCGCACGGATCCGCTCGAGGGTGCGCTCGATATGGGGCGCGAGCACCGCTTCGGCCGTGACCTTGGGGTGGTCGAACAACTGGTAGGCCGCCTGGGTCTCGGCCCAGCCGCCGCAGGTGGCGGGAATGCTCAAGGTCGGCTTGTCCCCCAAT
>JALXEW010000114.1 GCA_027069285.1 Ardenticatenia bacterium
CTTCTGCCGCGTGGGACCCGGCCCTCAGCGCCGCTTAGCGACAACAGGCTCAGCGGTCGCGACCCTCATGGAGGGCTTTCGACCCCGCTATAGCGGATTGCGGGTACAGGGCACCGCTAGCTCCCCGTCTAGCATGACCGAAAATATGGTACCCATCACCAGACCGTATGTCAAGACCTCTCTATCTCGTCGCGCAATTGCCTTACCTGGGCGCCCAACTCCCAAAGCTCGGCGTCCTGTTCGCGGTAGCGTTCGGCCAGCGTCTGCAGTTTGCTCAGGACCGGCACCAGTACCTGGCGCCCGTAATGCAGTAGACGCTCCCGTTCCCGTTCCGTCAGCTCTGAGATCGCGTCCTGATAGGCCTTTTCCACCGCGTTCAGTCGGGTGCGCAACTCGCGGCGGGCATCATGTCCCATCTTGCGCCAGAAGATCAAAGTGGCCGCAGCGCCCCCTGCCAGCGCTACCGGCCCCAATACCAGCCCCAGGCTCGAAAAGGCCGTCACTACGGGCGTGGCTGCGCTTGCCAGGAATGCCAACAGCCCGGCGATTGCCATCGTGAACCCGGTTGCCGCCGCCACCAGGTTCCCCTGGAAGACATTGCCCAGATCGCGGGCCGTTGCCGGATCGGAATAAGCTTGTAATTCCGCCTCCGCCGTCCTGATCGCGCGTTGCAGCGTATCACGTTGCTCGGCGTAATCGCCCACCCTGCCGGTTTCCACCTGATGGCTCAGCAGCGCCTCCAGGCGGCTCAGGGTGTCCAGCAAGCCACGCCAGTACTGGCGGCTCCCGTCGATCAGGGAATTGAGGTAGGCGCCGGATACCGCCTCGATCTCGTCAACCGTACGGCCTATCACCTCGTCCTCGAATGCCTTCTGCAGTGCCTCCCGATCCAGTGCCGAGGCTATATTGGTTGGGCGGAGCCTTTGCGTGATAAATGCCTCGCCACGCTCGCGCAAAGCATCGAAAATCCCGCCGATCTCTTCCAGGGCCTCGTCACGCCGCTCGTTCAGCACCCCGGCCTGGTGCTCCAACTCCCGCTGGACCTGCTCTGCCTGGGATAGGTCATCGTCCAGCAGACGCAGGTGGCCGGCGAGCTGTTCCCGGTGCTTTTCGATGATCCTCTCGGCCAGCTCCAATTGGGTTAACAACTTCTGCTTTGCCGGTGAAACCCGTCCCAGCTCGCGTTGCAGATAGTCTCGCAGCGCTTTGACGCCGGCGGTCTCACGTCTGGCGCGTTTACCGTCGCCGCGCAGTGCCTGTCTGGCCGAGACCTCGAAGATCGGCGGGCTTAAATCCAGCAACTCCCTTACCTGCTGCTCTACGAACGTTCTGACCTCGCGCCGCTCATCCCGTTCTAACAGGTCGATCTGATTTATCACCAGGACTATCTTCTTGCCATATTCTTTTGCCAGCTCCAGATAAAGCCTTTCGGTTTCGGCAAACGCCCGCTTGGCCGAAAGCACGAAGATGACCAGGTCGCTGCGGTGCAGGAAACTTTTGGCAGTTCTCTCATGTTTCAGGAACACCGAGCCGGTTCCCGGCGTATCCACGATGGCGACGCCCTCGCCGCCGACGTTCGGATGTGCCCACTCGCGTATACTGCCGTGTACTGCGATCGGCTCATGTCGTCTTTGGCGACCAAACCTGATCAACTCGATGGCCTCGGTGGTTGGGGTAGCGCCGGTCGGCAGTAGTTCATCGCCCAGCAGGGCGTTTATCAACGTGGATTTGCCGGAGTTGAATTCGCCTACCACCACGATAAGGAAGAACATGGTACGGAGGTCGCCGGCGATGTCCAAAAGGCGGCGCCTATCCTCCAGGCCATCGGTGCCAAGCCTGCCGACGGCCTCGGCGATCTTATGGAGCAGCTCTATCTCCCGTTCGCGCAGGTGGGCCAGCTTGCCTGCGAGCAACTTGCCCATCAGGCGGCCTCCGGTTTATCAAGCTCGGCCTTCAACTCGCATATCTCTGCCCTGATAGCCTCAAGCTCATCCTGAGAAGTGGCCAGCTTTCCGGCCTGGGATGATACCAGGGTGACGAACGGCCTTACCGTGTCATCGCGCACAGAGCGTGCGTATTCGATATATGATTTCGCGTTCCGGTCGAGCACTGCCAGCAGTTCGTTTTGCAGCGCCTGCAATCTTTTCGTGTAGTCGTGCGCCATGATCAGGCCACGTATCGGTGTGATCGCGAATCCGGCCAGCACCAGGGCCAGGAACAACCCTGCCACCACCGTCGGACTGAGTGATCCCAGGTCGGAATCGCCGATCACGATCCTGCTCAGCACCGCCACGGCCACCACCAATAATTCCCAAAGCGCCAATCCCAGCAAGGCCCCCCGTACTTCCCGGTCTATCTTATCGAACTCGGCGGTTTTGGCCCGGCGGAGGACGTCGTTCATTTTAGAGCGCGTTTCCTTAAAAAGCTCCCGATTGTACGATCCGGGCGGCTCGATCTTACCTATCAACCTGGACTTGAGCACATCCGGCAACTGTGCGACCCGTTCCCGCGTATAACCGACCAGGCCGTCCACATCCTGCATATCGCGGGCTTCCAGGCGAGCTTCCAGGCGGCTCAGAGCGTCCGGCACATCATCAAGCGGCTCGAACGCGCGCGCTTCATCGAATGCTTTCCTGGCCGGCGACCTGGCGCCCAGCCTTCGGGCTGCCCTGGCCAATCCGAATACCTCCGCCAGCCCGCGTCCCAGCATACCCAATGCCGCCGTCAGCCTGAACGTATGTCGGATCGCCTCTGCGCCGCGCCTGCCGGCCCGCTCAAAAGCTTCTGAGATGCGTTCCCTGGTCTCGGCCACCAACCCAGATTGCTGCCTCACCTGCTCATCGATCTGTGCCCTTATACTTGCAACAATTCCTTGCTGGTCTGAAAGCCGCTCGCGGCTATCCGCCAGGATTTCCAGTGCCTGCTCGGCCACATGCTCGGCGATCTGCAGAGATGTGGCGAGTTTCTGCCTGTGTCGCTTCCGATCCTCCAGTACCCCGTCCATGAACTCAAGCAATGCCCCAAAGCCGCTCCCTGCCCAGTTCGGGTCCTCTTCGGAGCGGGAACCGGCGTCCAGCGCCATCTTCGCCGAGACCGGCCATACCTCTGGGACGAATCCCAGGTACGCCTTGCTCTGATCTATCACGAAATCGCGGACTTCCGTCACCTGGGCCGGTTCCAAAAGATCGATCTGATTGATCAGCACCACTATCCGCTTGCCGTATTCCCGCAGGCGGCGCAGATATTCCATGCTGCCAGCGGTCATCGCATGAGTGGCCAGCATTACCATGAACACGAGGTCGCTCCGGTGCAGGAACCTGCGGGTGAGCGCCTCATGTTGGCGGAACACGGATTCCAGGCCGGGCGTATCCACCAGACTGGTTCTTTCCAAGATGGGGGCGGGGTGGAAGAGCGTGGTCACCTTACCCTCGGACGGTATCTCTTTGACACTCTCGCCGTAGCGGAGGATCACGATCCGGTCGGTCGTTGGCGTGGGGCCAACCGGCAACAGAGGCTCCCCCAGCAGCGCGTTGATGATACTGGATTTGCCCGATCCGAAAGTGCCCACCAGCACGGTCAAGAACGGGTGATCGGCGTGGAAGAACGCATCCTGTGCCTGCTCGCAAAGCTCCTCAGGCAAACCGTCCACTGCGCCTATCGTGCTCACCAGGCGGCTCAGCACCTGATGCTGTCGCCTTCTGAGCTGTTCATATGGCGAAAGGAAAATCGCCCCATTCATCAGCCAGGTCCCACATCAAATCTGCCAGGATGACCGGGTGGCCCAGGCTCCTGGCGACCTCATCCGGCGTCAGATCGTCCAGACTCAGGCCGTCTGGATGGTCGAACATCACCCGTGGCAGCGCGATCACATCCCCCAGCTCACGGTCGGAAAGTTGGGCTATCACGTCCCTTGCCGTCAGCAGCCCGGCCACGGTGACCGTATGGCCCAGCCAATCGTTTCGCACTGCCACCACGTCTACCTCGGCGCCGATCAATTCGCCAAACTCACCTGCCACGTCCCGCAGAACCGGTGCGAAGAGTGTGCCGCTTGCCATCGTAATACGGGCGGGGGGATCGAGTTCATCCTTTCCCCCTCCATCCAATTCCTCGCGGACATATTCCCAATCGTCCAGGAAATCGCGCACAAGGCCCAGCCCGTTTTCCTGCAAGGCCAGGCCGTCGTACTCGTCTGCCGGCGGCACCGGGTGGTCGGTACGCAGATACCACTCGTCCGTAGGGTATACGAATCGCACGCCCAGCTCATTCGTGAACTCCGCGCGCAATCTCTCGCACCTTTCCAGCACCGCTTCCATCTCATCGCGCGTGTTGACCCGGTACCCTCGCCGATGGAACCGCGTCAGCCCGACCGGGACGATGCTCACGCTGCGCACATGTGGCCATAGCGTTGCCAGGTCCCTCGCAGTCCGTTCCAGGTTCTGGCCGTCGTTCAGGCCGGGCACTACCACGACTTGAGTATGCATTTCAATCCCGTATTGTGCCAGTTGCCGCATCTGCTCCATCACATCCGGCGCCCTGGGGTTGCCCAGGCACCGGCGTCGCAATTCCGGATCGGTCGCGTGCACCGAGATGTAAAGCGGACTCAGCCGCTGCTCCCTTATCCGATCCCAATCGTCCTCGGTCAGGTTCGTCAAGGTGACAAAGTGGCCGAAGAGGAACGAATACCGGTAGTCGTCATCTTTAACGTATAGCGTCCGTCGCATACCGGGTGGCATCTGGGCCACAAAGCAGAACGGGCAATTATTGTTGCAACGTCGTATATCGACATCGAAAGTGGGATTCGCGAATTCGAGGCCAAGTGGCTGGTCGTAATCTCGACTGCTGCCGATAGTTAACTCGCGACCATCGCGCAATAGAGTCAGCTCCACGTGCTCCTCGGAGGCGAAAAACCGCACATCGATCACATCCCGGCATGGCCGACCGTTAACCGCCAGCAGCACGTCGCCGGGTCGGATTCCGAGGTATGCGGCCAGGCTTCCCGGCTCGACCGCAGTTATCAGGCCGCCTGGGGCAGGAGTGCGAGGCAAAATCACCCGCCTACGAAGACCAGATGCTCGGTAGTGGCCATGCTCAGGTCGCTATAGGCGCCACGGCGGTGCTTGGGTAGCAGTTGGGCCAGTCGGTACATCGCCTCCTGGGTCATCCTGCGCATGATCTCGCGTGGCAGTCTGCGACCCTGGCGTTCCATCTTCCTGAACTTGAATGGCTGACCGAAGCGGATGGTCACGCGGGTTGGCCGCAGCTGGAGCAAATTGCCGGAAAACTCATCGGTACCGTCCACGGCCACCGGCACCAACACCGCATCCGACTTTAGCGCTATATAGGTCACCCCGTCATGGGCCGGCAGCAGGTGTGGGGCGCGATGGCCCTCCGGTGCGATCAACAGCATCCTATCCTGCTTTAGCACCTCCAGGGCCTTGCGGATCGCGTTCCGATCGACCTCGCCCCTGCGAACCGGGAACGCGCCCCAGAGCCTGACGAATAGGGCCGTGAATGGGCTGTAGAAATTCTCGATCTTGGACATGGGAACCACATCTCGGTCGGTCAGCAATCCCACCAGCACCACCGGGTCCATAACGGCTATGTGGTTCATCATCAGGATAGTTGGCCCGGATGAGGGTACCAGGTGCATATCATAAACGTCTATTTTGAAGAAGAACCTGAAAACGATCTGCCTTAGCAACCACCTCAGGATTCGCCTTCTGATGGTGTAATCCTCATCCGGGGGTTTCAACCTGATGATCATATCCCTCCCTCCGGTTTGTCTCCCTTTCGAACTTCTTCACATGGTTCCACGCCGCCTCGATCACCGCGTCCAGGCTCATATCGGTTGTGTCTATCACGATCGCATCCGGGGCGGCCCGGAGCGGTGTCACTTCGCGAGTGCTGTCAATTGTATCGCGCCGACGCATGTCGGCCAGTATAGCCTCGTACGGGTCTGCTCCGTGGCGTTCCTTATAGCGCCGCCTGGCCCGTACCTCCGGGCTGGCGTCCAGGTAGAACTTCAGGTCGGCATCCGGCATCACAACGGTACCTATATCGCGCCCGATCATGACCACGCGACCGCGTTTCCCTATCCGTCGTTGCATCTCAACCAGTATTTTGCGCACTCCGGCGTGTGCTGCCACCACCGACACATTAGCGTCTACGAGTGAGGTATATAACTCGTCGGACACATCCTCCCCGTTAACGAGGATCGAGCACGATATGGCCCCGGAATCTGATCTGGATTCGATCACATCGATCGAGATCGAATTCATCAGGTTGACCATTGCATCCTCGTCGGCCAGATCAACCCCGGCCTTAAGTGCGGCCAAAGTGGCCGCTCGGTACATCATCCCGGTATCCAGCAGGAGGTATCCCAATCTCTCAGCGAGCGCCCTGCCGACGGAAGTTTTCCCGGCTGCGGCAGGGCCATCGATCGCTATAGTGCGGGGCAACGGCGACAAAAATACCCTCCCGATCGTGATCACTTGCCGGTCCTGACGGCTTTTTTCAACCTGCGCACCTCATCCGGCGTCAGATGGCGCCATCGACCCGGTTTTAGCCGTCCCAGCCCGATCGGGCCGATATGCGTGCGGATAAGGCGCCTTACCGGATGGCCCAGGGCAGCTGCCACCCGCCGGATCTGTCGCTTACGTCCCTCGCGCATGACCACGCGCAGCCAGGCCACTTTCTTATCGTCTGTGAGCAGCTTCACCTGGCAGGGAGCTGTTTTCCGTCCGTCCAGGATTATGCCCCGGCGCCACCTTTCCAGCGTTTTCCTGTTTGGCACGCCCTCGACCAGAACGTGATAAGTTTTAGTATGGCCGTAACGGGGATGGGTGAGCTTATGGGCCAGATCGCCATCGTCGGTCAGGAGCATCAGACCCTCACTGTTGAGGTCCAGGCGCCCGACCGGGTAAATATGTCCATCCAGCGGCACCAGGTCGCGTACCGTGCGTCGGTTATCGCCTGGCTGCCTTTCCACGGCGGAAAGCACGCCGCGCGGCTTATACAAGATCACGTATACATGTTCGCGATTTGCTCTTACTCGTTCCCCGTCAACCCGGATGTCGTCCCTTTCCGGGTCTGCCTTAGCGCCCAGGGTGATGATCTCCCCGTTGACCGTCACGCGGCCCTGGCGTATCAACTCCTCGCAGGCCCGTCTGGAGCCGAATCCGGCCCTGGCCAATATCTTTTGTACCCTTTCCTTTGCCATTTACAACAGTCCCAATGCCACAAAATCATCTTCCAGCTGGGGAACCCTATCCAGGTCATACACCTCGTGAGGCTCGATCCAGCGGTAATCCTCATGTTCCCAATCCAACCTGATCTCGGCGTCCTGCTCAACGCTGCAAAGGAACGGATACACCAGCAGTATCTTGTCCTCCAGCGGCACCCGGACGATCCCATCGGTGCGGGTGACCTTAACGTCCAGTCCCACCTCCTCACGTACCTCCCGCACCGCCGTTTGGGCCGGTTCCTCGCCCGGCTCCACGTAACCGCTGACGACGCACCACTTCCCCGGCATCACCCGTCGGTTTCGGTGGCGTTTCAGCACCAAAATTCGCCCGTCCGGGCGCTGCAGGAGGGCAGAAGCTATCTTATATTCCGGCAGTTCCCTCTCGCTCATGGAGCGGATTGTATCGGGAGTGGGCCGGTGGCGCCACCATTGCTTGTTGATCTGCCCATGTGGATGATACAATCCCGGCGGGCCGGATGCATAACAGAGGGGGTATCCAGTGCTCGCAACGGTTACATCCTGTGCGGTGATCGGCCTGGAAGGGGTCACCGTGCGCGTGGAAGTGGATTATAACCCTCGTGGCCTCACATCGTTTACCATAGTTGGGCTGCCAAGCGCTGCCGTTCAGGAAAGTCGCGAGCGGGTTCGTGCCGCCATCAGGAACTCCGGGCTGCAATTCCCGTTAAAGCGTTACGTCGTCAACCTGGCCCCGGCTAATTTGCGGAAGGAAGGGCCGGCTTATGACCTGCCAATTGCCGTTGGGGTATTGGCCGTCACCGGTCAGATACCGCCGGATTCCATAGATGGGGCCATGTTCATCGGCGAGCTATCGCTGGACGGGGGATTACGTCATGTGCGCGGCGTATTGCCGATAGCTTATCACGCGCACCAGCAAGGTGTGAGGACGCTTTACGTGCCCGCCGAGGATGCGCCGGAGGCTGCCCTGATTACCGGTCTGGATGTGATACCGATTCCCAGTCTCGGACATCTGGTTGAGCATCTGTATGGGATGAACGTCATCTCGCCTTACCGGAGGGGTGAGGATGACCTGTCTCCCGATCCGTTGATCGAGGTGGATTTCGCCGACATCAAAGGCCAGGAGCATGTCAAGCGTGCCCTCGAAGTGGCAGCGGCAGGTGCCCATAACGTGCTGATGGTTGGCCCGCCGGGCGGTGGCAAGACGTTGATGGCACGGGCATTGCCCGGCATCCTCCCCTCCATGACGCTGGACGAGGCTATGGAGGTAACGCGGATATACTCCGTGGCCGATCTGTTATCGGAAGATACCCCGTTAGTGCGCACCAGGCCGTTCCGTTCGCCCCACCACACGATCAGCCATGCCGGACTGGTCGGCGGGGGGCCGTGGCCGCGACCGGGGGAGGTATCGCTGGCGCATCGTGGCGTTCTATTCCTTGACGAGTTGCCGGAATTTGGCCATCGCGTGCTCGACGTTTTGCGTCAGCCCATCGAGGATAAGCGTGTCACCATCAGCCGTGCCCAGACCACACTCACATTCCCGGCCAACTTCATGTTAGTCGCGGCCATGAACCCATGCCCGTGCGGCTATTATGGCGATCCGGTGCGGCAGTGCACGTGTACGCCCGGCATGGTCAGGCGTTATCAGCAGCGGATAAGCGGGCCGTTGTTGGACCGATTCGACATCCACGTGGAGGTGCCTCGTGTTGAGCCGACAAAACTAACCGATCTTGAGCCGGGCGAATCGTCATCTGCCATACGCGAGCGCGTGGAAGCTGCGAGGGAACGCCAGCGCCGTCGCTTTGCCGAATATCCCCACCTGCAATCCAACGCCGATATGGGACCTAAAGAGATCAGGATGTTCTGCCGGGCCGAAGATGCCGCCGAGCGCCTTTTGAAGGCGGCCTTGCGCCAGATGCATCTCAGTGCCCGTGCCTATCACCGGGTGTTGAAGGTCGGGCGCACTATAGCCGATCTGGACGGATCTGACCTGATAAAGGCAAACCACATCGCCGAGGCGATTCAATACAGGCCACGTCGAACGCCCGATTAGTTATGGCATCTGGCACGCCGGGCCGGGCGGGGCGATCAGGTTTCTATTACCTTCTCGTCTATCAGTTGCTGCTGTACCGTTTGGCCGCGAGGGTCAAAGCAGAAGTACGGGGCGTGCAGGTGGAATTCCATATCCATCATGGCTCGACCGGCGCGGTTTTTCTCGATTGTGAAGACCACCCAGTCGCGGTACTGCTTGGCCTTGTACGGGTTGAAGGCGATGTGATCCTTCGAGAGGATATGATACTTGTTATTCATAATGATGGCGATGTCGCACTCATAATCCAGCGCGGATGAGCCGCGCAGGTGGTAAAGGTGGAGCCTGGGAGCACGGAGACCTTCACGTCCGGCGGCCACGATTGCGAATACCGGCACGTCCAATGCGAGGGCTATGTCTTTAAGGCCTTCTACGACTATGGTTATCTTATCGTTCTCGTCGGCGGCGCGTTCTGGATGGATCGCCACCTTTTGCAGGTAGTCCACGAAGACGGTGACGTTACCGTTTGTGGCATCTACCAGTCTTGCGGTCATCTCGCGTATGGCCCGGAGTGTGGTTACTGCGGGGCTTGCTTTGACCAGGATCAGCCTATCGGCGTACCGCATCATCCTTGCCAGAGCTTTTGCGGTTCTGGGGTTTTCCGAAAGTATATCCTGCAGTGATCCCCCACCGTCGTGGCCGAGGAATTCCTTTGCCCGTTTGGATATGATTATGTCGTACAGGTCCTTGAGCTTGATCCCGTTGCTCAGGTCCATCTCCGGTGGGTTGACGCTTTCCAGGCAGAGCAGGCGGTTCATCAGGTGGGTCTCGGTATGTTCGTATGAGAGGTAGAACGAGAACTGGTCGCCGCGCATGGCGATATTACGGGCGATTTGGAGCGTGGCTATAGTTTTGCCGATCCCCTGTGGGCCGCCAAGCAAGACCAGCTCGGTTTTCCGCAGGCCGCCGCCGATCAGGCCGTCGAGCGGATCGAAGCCGGTGGGTAGCGGAATGTAATCTGAAAGGTCGCCGCGTACCACCTGGTCGTTGGCTTCGTTCAGGACCTGGGCGAGTGTTCGTGGCATATGGGCGGCAGCCGAGCGTCTCCGTTGCTGGGGAGCGCTTCTTGGCGGCCTGGCCGCAGGGCGGCGAGGTGGCGGAGCAGGCGCCGGTTCCGGCTCCCGACCTGCCGGTTCCGGCACGTCATCATGTAATCGTCTGGTTGACATAGATAGCCCTACCGCAAGCTCCAGCCGATGGGTTGAGGTCATTCTACACTAACCGGATGGCCCGGTCAAGCTCGATTGGAAAAGGGTTTGAGCTTAGTATCGGACGCCTATGCCGAATGTAGATGGTGGCAGGTGGATGCCCACAGCCTCGATTTTATCTATGAACTTGGGCCTCAACCCGGTCGGTCGCAGCCTGCCGATCACCTTGCCTGCCTCGATGCCGGTCTGTTCGAATTCGAAGATGTCCGAGAGGGTGATGGTATTGCCCTCCATCCCCTGAACCTCGGTCACCTTGACGACCTTACGCGAGCCATCGCGCATACGTTCCTGGTGGACGATCAAGTCCACTGCGGAGGCGATCTGCTCGCGGATGGCCCTGACGGGCAGCTCCATACCGGACATCAGGCACATCACCTCCAGGCGGGCCAGGGTATCTCGCGGGCTGTTGGAGTGGAGGGTGGTTAGGGAGCCGTCGTGGCCGGTGTTCATTGCCTGGAGCATGTCCAGGGCCTCGCCGGAGCGGCACTCGCCGACCACTATCCGGTCTGGGCGCATACGCAACGAGTTGACCACCAGGTCGCGGATGGTGATCTCGCCCTTGCCCTCGATGTTAGGCGGGCGGCTTTCCAGAGTGACCACGTGTTCCTGCCGCAGCTGAAGCTCTGCCGCGTTCTCGATGGTGATTATACGCTCGTCGTTTGGTATGAAGCCGGAGAGGATATTCAAGAGCGTGGTCTTGCCCGAACCGGTACCTCCGGAGACGATGATATTCAGCCTGGCTATAACGCACGCTCGCAGGAATTCGACCAGCTCTGGTGTCAGTGTGCCGTAGTTGATCAAGTCCTCGATGGTGAGTGGGGTCTTGGAGAACTTGCGGATGGTGAGTACCGGCCCGACTAGCGAGATCGGTGGGATGACTGCGTTGACGCGCGAGCCGTCGGGAAGGCGGGCGTCCACCAACGGGGAGCTTTCGTCGATTCGGCGGCCAAGCGGTGATACGATGCGGTCGATAATGCGCATCACATGGTCGTCGTTTTCGAACGTGACTTCGGCTCGGTGGATTTTACCTTTCCGCTCAACGAAGACATTTTTAGGGCCGTTGACCATGATCTCTGTGATGGTTTCATCTTCCAGCAACGGCTCCAGCGGGCCGAATCCCAATATTTCGGCCACGATTTGGTCGAAGAGGTGGCGCTTTTCGCTCCGGCTCAAGACGATATTTTCCTCTGCCAGGATAGTGTTGAAGAGTTCTTCGATGGTTGCCCTCACCTCCTGGGTTTGGCTGGGGTCCATTGAGGGGTCAAGCTCGGCGAGCAATTTGTTCTGGACCCTTGATTTCAGGTCCATATATGACCCCTCTCGTCCGGTCTTCGCCGGGGAGGGGACTGTTCTGGGACGTTGTGGCCTGATTCTTTTGGAGTCGCCTCTGGCGCCGGCTCCACCGGCTCCTTGCTTCCCGGATTGTTGTCCGTGTTCGATACGTTTCAGCAGTGACACGATTCCATACCTCCTACCTCACCGGTTATTTTGCTTACCCTCCAAACAAGCGCAAGCCCCGAGATTTCCTGGATACCTGCTCAGGTTCCTCTAATTCTTCCTCTTCCTCCCGCTCGGAAAGTATACTTCGCAGGTGGGCAGCCAGCTCTATGAAATCCTTTGCCGGGGAGCGGTTTCGGTTGCTGGCGATGACCGGCACCCCACGGTTAACCGCCGATATGACGGTTTTCTCATCCAGGAGTATCTGCCCTTCCACCTTACGTTTCAGGTTATTTTCGATCGCTTCGGCGCTGATTCTACCTCGTTCGCGTTCGCTCTGCATCCTGTTGAGGACGAAGACCACCTTTTCCGGCGGGTACTCCAGCGCGTCCATCACGTCGAAGGCGAGCCTGGCGTTTTTGATAGATGGCAGGGTCGGGTTGGCGACCAGTACGATACGGTCGGCCACGTCGAACAGGCTGATGAGGCCATCGTCTATATACGTCTGGGTATCGACTACCACGAAGTCGTACATCATGGCAAGCTTTTCTACCAGCTTGCCCATATCTTCCCGGTTTTTGATCTTATCGGCGTCTGCCGGATGGTGTGGGGCCAAAAGTACCCTGAGGCCGCTATCATGCGTTGCCAGGATACTTTCCACCAATTCCTCGTCCAGGTCGTCAACTGTATCCAGCAGGTCGATGATCGTGGTTTGGGCCTTGAGGTTGAGGAATACCTCCACATCGCCGAATTGCAAGTCCGCATCCACCAGCAGCACCCTGGTATCCTCGCGCATCAGTGCGAAGGCGATATTAGTCGCGACCGTGGTACATCCGGCGCCTCCCTGGGGGCTATATACGACGATTATCTTCCCCAGGCGTTCGGCCTTCTTAGCCGTCGCCTCCGGCGCCGCCTGAGCTGCTCTCTGGAAGCGTTCCCGTGTGGCCCGGTGCAGGTCGTAAGCCTTGCGGATCGTGGCATAGAGGTCGTCGCCGGAGATCGGCTTAAAGAGGAAATCGCGGGCGCCTGCCTGCATGGCTCGGCGGAGATAGGCCGCGTCCTCCTGTACTGACATGATGACCACGGCGGAGACCGGGATTTCTTTGTTGATTATCTCTGTGGCGGCTATGCCGTCCATATCCGGCATATTGATGTCCATCAAGATCACGTCCGGCTGAGTCTCGCGGGCCATCTCGATGCCCTCGCGACCGGTTGCCGCCGCCCCGACGACTTCTATATCGCTCTCAAAAGCGAGCAACTTCCTGAGGTTTTCCCTGGTCTCCGGGATGTCGTCTACCAATAGAACTCGGATGACCTCTTTTTTCTCCGAATTCGAAGGCGTATCGCTCATTTTTTTTCACCACTGCCGTTAGATACCGGACACGGTAACCGAACCGTGCGTACAGGCGCAGCTATTGGTTCCCCTTACTCCTGAGGGGGTGCTTCCTCTGCCGTCAATTGTATCTCGCTGGTGACCATCAGCTGGCGGATTGAGCGGATGGCAGGTTCGAGCGCGATAGTAGTTCTGGGTGGCGGGCTGATATTATGAGTATCCATCAGGTACTGCAGCGTGACGCTTGTGGTGGGGATGTTGACCATCTCGTCCCTGGCCGAGCGCAAGACCAGAGTGATCGGCAGCCTGGCGTCTATGGCCCAGGCCAGCTCCACGGCTTCCTGCGGTGTGACGGCCAGGGTGATAATATCCGGTCGCTGTGGGCGTGGTGTGGGCACAGGGGTACCACCCTCTGCCTCGCCGCCTTCCGGCTGGGCCGGGACGGGAGTGGGTTCTGCGACGCCGATGAACTCACCTCCGAACGGGAAGTCCCCGACGTGGACCACCATCGCGTTTTGGATGATGCGTTGGGTTACCAGCCTGGGGCGCTGCACCTCTCGCGGGCCGACCACGACCGGATTGCCGAAGATGTCAGTTTCCAGACGCCCTTCTCTCCCTTCGGCGATGCTGATCATCCCGGTTTCCGGGTCTGTCTGGTATAGTGAGATCATGTTCGGCAACAGGGTCTGGAATTCCTCATCCACGTCCACGAACAGGAATGAGAGGATCACGTCCACGTAGTCCCCGTCCTGGACTGCGTATGCCACTCCGGTAAGCCTATCCATTGGCACTGCGATGGCCACCCGACCGGAGGGCAGTATAGCGGCTGCGTCGGATCCCTCTCTGGCTATCTCCGTCAGGTCCTGCACCACCATAGTGCGTAGGATCGGCTGCTCGATGAAAATATCCGACCGTGCGATCATGCCTATGACCTCGTTTGGATCGGCTATGGCATTTTCCGGCACGGTCTGGAGCGGCCAGCTTGTAACCCTGATCTCATCCTCGGTTATGCGGGAGCCACGGGGTATTGGCTGCACCGCTATCACCACGTTGACCAGGTGGAGTGGGGTGGGTGTGGGGCCACGGGTTGCTTCGGCTGCGGCTCCCCCTGTGGGGGCTTGTTGCTGCTGCAGGAACAGTATCGCTGCTGCGCCCCCGCCGACTATGATTACCAGAAGTATGAGCAGAATTAACGTCCGTCGCATGAGTTCCTCCGCCAGAGCAGGTGAGTTCATCCGGTACCCTTAGTGTAGTCGGAACGGTAAAAAAGGGCAAATCCGTCGGCATTGGTTTTGGCATCGCGCACAGGCCCGGAGAGATCGGGCAGATAGCCGGATTTTATTCTAGTTTCAAACGGTTCTTTACATTAAATTTACGCGCTGGCCCATTAGTGCCATAGACTCACCCATCCAGGCCCGTTATAATGGTTAAAGAATGGTATGAATCTGCCGGTCAGCAAGGAGCACGGATCATGTTGCCAGGTAAACGAGGATTTGCGTTTACTGTTGTCAGGATAATAGTTGTTTTGAGCACAGTGTTGGTTAGCGTTGGAGTTGGGTTTGAAAGCCCTGTTTCGGCGCAAGATGGAGGGCCAACACCTCCGCCGCCACCACCTCCGGCGGAACCAACCAATACCCCGGAGCCAACACTGACCTTCACACCTACATCCACACCGACCGAAACCCCGACCCCAACTGCGACTCCCACCGAGACGCCGACTGAGACTCCCACCGAAACTCCCACTGAGCCACCTACCGAAATCCCGACCGAGACCCCGACCGAAGTGCCTACGGAGACCGAAACGCCGGTCGAATCCCCAACCGAGACGGTTGAAGGCACCCCAACTGGGACTTTAGTGGAGACCCCGACCGAGGAACCGACCCTTGAGGGCACCCAGACCGAGACGCCCACCGAAACCCCCACCCTGGAGGTGACCGAGACCGAGACCCCAACGCCCGAATTCGTCACGGCCACGCCGGAGCCGGAAACCGAGACGCCGACCCCCGCAAGTGGTCGCAGGGGCAGGCACGTTGAGCCGCATCTGCTTCAGCTGCAGGAAACCGTGATGCGGGGAGACGTGGCGCAGGCCCAGGCGCAGGTTGCCGCCTTGGACATCCGTGTGGACGGCACCGGCCAGAGAGTGCACGTAGAAGTTATCGCCCGCGATGCGGCAGAGGCCGCGCGTTTGCGCCCACTCATCGAGGGAATGGGCGCCGAGTACCTGATCGGTTATGGCCGCAGGATGGAGTTTAACTTCCCGGTTATGCACTTTGCCGACCTGGAAAACCTGGAAGGCGACTTCTACGTGATGCGTCCGCAGCGGGCCAGGGCCGAATACGGCAGATACATGTCCGAGGGGGTTGGTGCCATGGGGGCCGCCTCGTGGCATGAGCGTGGCATCACCGGAGAAGGTGTCAGCATAGGGGTGATAGATGTAGGCTTCTATGGATATAACTCATCAGAAACAGTCAGATGTGTGGTCGATGCGTTGAACTTCACCGCCACCGGGCGTGTCACAGATGGTGGTGACCACGGCACCAAAGTGGCCGAGGTCATCTGCGATACCGCGCCTGGGGCCGATGTTTACCTGGCCCGTGTCGATACCCTGAGCTCCCTGAATGCTGCCATTGACTGGATGATCTCGCTGGATGTTGATGTTATTAACATGTCGCTGGCATGGGATACCGTTGGCGTTGGTGATGGGACCGGTGAGGCCAACTCGGTCATCCAGCGGGCAATAGATGCCGGTATATTCGTCGTTGTCGCCGCCGGTAACTACCATATGAGCACCTGGCACGGCCAGTTCACCGATAACTACGGCGACGACGGCATCCACCACACCAATTGGCACGAGTTCAGCGGGGACGACGAATACAACCGCCTATTTGGCGGCTCGCCTGTGGATTGTACTGCGGCTGGTGGCTCGGTGTACGTAGACGTTATCCTCCGCTGGTCTGACTGGAACGCTACCAGAACCGGTAACGCCAACGGCCAGGACTTTGACCTTTACCTGTATGCCGATAACGGCGGCGGCTGGACACAAGTTGCTTCCTCCACCATCCTGCAGTTCGACGATGGAGTGCCGACCAACGCCTTCCCGATGGAACGGATCACTCAGATGGTCGCCTGCAACGGCAATACCACCTTCGCCGTTACGGTCGTCCAGAGCCGCGATTCGGGCAATGTCGGCGACAAGTACCTGCAGCTGATCGCCTGGAGCGGTGGCACCTTGCAGTACTACTCGAACGGCACCAGCGTATCAACCCCCGCCGATACCCAGGACGTGCTCGCCGTTGCAGCAGGCGAAGTGGATAATCACCTGGTGCGTGCCGGCTATAGCTCCCGTGGCCCGATCCTCGGCTCTGGCGGCACCGCCCCGACCGGGGTTTGCACCGACTATACCATCAACGGCGGCAAGCCGGATGTGACCGCTCCAACCAACGTGACCACCTCTCGCGGTACCTTTAGCGGCACCTCAGCAGCTGCGCCACATGCCGCCGGGTTCGTCGCATTGCTATACCAGCAGAACAGGGATTACTACGAAGCAGTCACCGGTGCCGCTCGTGCTCAAAGGATCAAGCAAGACCTGAGAGACCATTACGTGCGGGTTGCCCCCGATGACTTGCCCGGCGCCGGGGATCGCTGTGATTACGGCATGGGCGTCCTGACCATCGACAGTGACTGGTACTGGTGGGCCGACCGGCCTATCGAGGAAAATGACGGCACCATCATATTCTCCGGCCCAGGCTGGCAATCTGTTTATCAGTCCACGGCGTCCGGCAGGTATTACAACTTTACCACCGACTGGTACGTCCAGATCGAGTTTGGCGTGCGCTTTGCCAATGGGGTATGCGTCTACTACTGGCAGCGGCCCGAATTCTCAGGCAGCATAGAAGTCTACCGCAACGGCGCCGCGTACACCCCCACCGGCACCACCGACCTGTATGCCGCCACCCCGACGCAGGCCAGCTTCTGCATGGATACCACCGGCTATACCAACCCGGACGTATTCACCATCAAGCCTGCTGCCGGCGCCAATGGGCTGAGCCTGGACTATATCCAACTGCAACATCCCTTGACCTATCAGGAGGACGCGCCGGAGCTGCATTACTTCGGCCAGTGGCGTACCAGCCGGCTCACCACTGCCAGCGGCGGCACCTACAAGTACACGCTGGTGGATGGAGCTGGAGTCCTCTTCTACACCGAGGAGACCGACTTCGTTATCACCTACACCGGTCAGCCAGACGGTGGCACAATGGCGATATACGTCAACGGTCGTCGGTGCGATAACTGCTTCAATTTCGGCACCACTGCCGAGCTGGATGTTTACAACGGCACCAGACGTACATATACTGCCCAGGAGTTCACTTATGTTCAGATACCCACATCTGAGTACGGGTTCGGGCCATACGCCGTCGAGCTGATCGCCACCGGGCGTCAACAGGGCGACTCGCGCAACTCGGCGATCAGCATAGACAATATAAGATTCCCACAGGCAGCCGGCGGACTTGGCTTCGTCGATCCCGCCGACGTGTTGGAGGCCGAAGCCGGCTTCTATGATGCCCTACCTATGAACGGTGTGTGGCGCCAGCGACGTTCCGCCTCTGCCAGCGGTATGTATCAGTGGGGGACAAATACCCCTGGTGCCGAATTCCGCTTCGAGACCACCGGCGAGATAATCGTAGTCTACTACTCATCCAGCGCCACCGGCGGGATGGTTGACGTATACATTGACGGGCAGCTCTGCTCCTCGTGCGGGCCGATAGACATGTACTCGGCCCGGCCAATGTACCAGGTACCACATGTATTCGTCGTGCCGGATACGTTCTCCCCACCGTACCATGTGAGCCTGGTTAACTCCGGTAACCGGAATGTCAGCTCTCGCGGCACCTACATGTACATAGACGTCATCAGAACCGTTGACGGCTCCTTCAACCCCCTGGACCTGTATAACATCACCGCCAGTGCCAACGTCCTATCCGGCTCGCCGGATAACGTAGAGCACTTCTTCGCGCTCACCGAAGACTGGGTGATGCAGAGCCAGCGTGACGCCATTGATGGTGACGTGTTTATCAACTCCGATACATCAGGCTACATGTGGTTCCAGACCACCAGCCGGTACTTCACACTCCTGCTGGGGAAGAACCGTGACGGCGGTCGCGTCAACGTGGACATATGGAACGGGAGCGGCTACGATAGACTGGCCGAGTTTGAATGCGATGCCAGGAGCACGATCTGGCGCTATGGCCTGGATATACGTGTGCCGGATACCTATACCCCGCCGTTCATCATAGCCGTCTGGGTGGACTATACCTATCGTGATGGTCGGCGGCTGGACTATGGCTACGTCGATGCCGTCCTGATCAACGACGATGGCCTGCTCCCGCGCTACAACACCTACCCGATCTACCAGGCGGCCTACTACGATCCGGCTAACCCCAACGGCGGCCCATCGATCGAAGTCGGGCCAGGCTGGCAGGATGTGCCTGATAACACCAATTCCTACGCGGCCACATTGGGTGGTGTGGAGCGACGCAACAACCAGCGTGCCAGCATCCAGGTCACCCTACGCGATAGCACCAGCCATCCCCGGCTGATATTCAGCCGGATGCCGGATGGCGGCATAGCTGAAGTTTGGATCAACGGCGTCTATCAGTTCGAGATCAGCTTCTACTCACCGACCGAGCTTCACCGCCAGTTGATAGACCTGGCGCCTAAGACAACGATCAGCGAATACCCGGCGGTGCTGGAGATCCGTGGCACGTCCAGACGGACCCGTGGGGCGCGCGGCAACTACATGTACATAGACGCCATCATCGAGACCGGCAACTCCAACGGCTTTGCCGCCCCGATCATCGGCACCGGCGTCCAGGAGACCGGGTTGGACCGCTTCGGCGTCAGGTGGATTACCACTAACGCCACCTCGACCCACTCGGTAGACCCATCCGGCGGGTCGCTGGATGCCACAACCCAGTACTACGGCGGCGTGCGATTCCGCCTGAGCGGCTCCAACCGGTTCGTATACGTCAGCTCCGTGGGCGCCAACCGCGGCCTGGCCGAGATATGGATCAACGGCCAGCTTTGCACCAGCTGTGGCTATATCAACAGCTTCTCCCCATCCATCTACTGGCGTGTGCCGCACTACGTCAACATAGATACATCGGTATTCGGCTCCGGCCCGTACTTCGTCGAGATTCGCGGCACCAACATGAGGCCGGTTGGTGGTCGTGGCTACGGCATGGACGTGGACGAAGTGATCCCGTTGGACGGCGGTACCATAGACTGGCAAGCCAGCTACGCCACATCTGCCGCGACTGCTGAGCAGCGCGTGGGAACCGGCTGGAGAGAGAGAGCGTACACCTACTCGCTGGACGGCACCTACTGGTATACCTCTGTCCCAGGCGACTACTACCAGTTCCAGATACCCGGCTCCCAGGTCATAGTGCTCTATAACCAAAGCAGGCAAGGTGGCGTGGCCGAGATATACATCTATAGGGCCGATGAGCGCTGCAACAACCCGTTCGACGACGGCAATCCGGCTACCGACGATACCGAGCCGCCATGCTTTGACCTGTGTGTCGAGTGCGGCGTCATCAACAGCTATTCCACCTACTACAGGTACCAGATGCCGTTCCTGATCTCGGTGCCGGCGCACTTCGGCGCTGCCCCATATACCATCAGAATCGTCAACACCGCCATGCAAGGTGGCCGGTACAGCCGCTCCTACCTGATGATCGACGGGTTCATGTACCCGTGATTTAAGCTGGCTCTCTGAAGGGCAGATTCGGCACGGATGGGGCATTCGGTCGCAACCGGGTGCCCCATCCAGTCGAAACCCGATAAACTATGCCGGGAGTGTCACCCGATGGCCGGACAACCGTCAGAAGAATACAAAGCCCTGTACAGGAAGGGCGTGGAAGCTGCCCGTAGAGGCGAGCTGGAAAAAGCCCGGAAACTCTTCCGGGCTGCCATTGCGCTGGAACCGGATCACAAGTTCGCGTGGCTGGCCCTGGCCAAGATCGAAAAATCCCCGGCCCAAAAAGCCAAATACTACGCCCGCGTCTTGAAGATAGACCCCAAAGACCAGGTCGCGCGTGCCTATATCCAGGGCTTGCGGGCCGCCGCCGGCAAGAAGAAGAAAAGCCGCCGACGCTCGCGCATGGCGTTAGCGTTAGCCGGAGTGGCCGTGTTGCTACTGCTTGGCGGCGCGTTAGTGGTGGCTGCGGCCCAATTTGCAGGTCGTCTCCTCGGCCCGCAGCCCACGCTTATGGTACTGCCCAGTGCCATGCCGGATATGGCGGAAACGTCCCCTGGCGGGCAACCCGGGGACGTTACAGGTGGTGAAGGCGTGCTGGTAGAGGCAGGGGGGACGCCTGTCACATCAGGTACCGGGCAGGCCCCGGCCCAGGTCACCGGATGGCCCACGCCCACATTAGCCGAACTTTACATCGTCACTCCCACACCCTCACCCGAATACCAGGCACCGCCGCCCACGTCTGCAGTGCCGTTCCCGACGCCCACTTTCCCGCCGGATATGGCGCCGCCGCCCACCGCCCCGTTGGACATACC
>JALXEW010000115.1 GCA_027069285.1 Ardenticatenia bacterium
ATGAGAGGTCGGACCTGGATGCGGTGCCAGAGGACGCCAGGTCGGCAATCGCGTTCCCGATAGTGTACGAGACGCGAGTCGTGGGCACGATATACGCCTTCAGCAGCGAGCCCGGCCATTTCGACGGCCCCCGGTCTAATTTCATCCGCACTATGGCGGGAATGGGCGCCATCGCTGTCGGCAACGAGCGACGCTATCACGAGCAGATGGAGCGTAATAACCTCTTCACCCAACGCATGGAGCAATGGGAACGCATCTATGAGTTGGGTAGGATGCTGCGAGAGGGCGCTTCGCTGGAGGATGTGCTGGAGGAGGTGGCACACGGTATCCAGGAGACGGTCGGGTTCAACGTGGTTTTGATAAGTTTGCGCGATGATGAGACAGGTGATTTCAAGCGATATGCCTCAGCAGGGCTGCCGATAGCGGTCTTCGAGGAGATGCGGAAGCGTCTGTCCCCCGCAGACCAGATCCAAAGTCTGATGCGGCCCGAGTTCCGTATAAGCGACTCGTATTTCCTGCCCGCCGAACGCAGTCACGAGTGGCTGAGCGAGGAGATGGATGTCTATGTGGTGATGGATGAGCCGGGCGGCCCCGGTGTGGCCCACTGGAACCCGGAGGATATGCTGCTGGTACCACTCCGCACTTCGGCGGGCGAGATGGTGGGCTATATGACGGTGGACGACCCCCGCAGCGGGCTACGCCCCACCCGCTCGGTGGTGGAGACTTTGGAGATATTCGCCGCCCAGGCGGCCTTCGCCGTCGAGCTTTACAGGCTCTACCGATCGATGGAGGAACGCGCAGCCGAGTTGGCCCATAGTCTCGAGGAGCTGGAGGCCAGCTATAAGGAATTGGATGAGGTCTCCAAGCAGATGCGCCTCAAGGACATCGAGCTGTCGCGCGTTAACCGGCTGCTGGAGGTGAGGGCAAGGCGATTGCTGGCACTCCACCAGATCAATGATGTGGCCGAAGATGTCCCGGCAGATGAGGATGTGCTCCCGACAATAGCAGAGGCGGTGACCAGGAGCATGGAGGTGGACTTCTGCGCCATCGCCATACGACCGGAGGGAGGGAAGTTGGAGCTGGTGGCCGAATCCGGCGAGGGTCCGGGCCAGGAGGCGCTGCTGAAGGTGATGGCCGATGTGATCGGGAACGGGGAACCTTTGCTGGTGACAGGGCCGGATGGGACTGAGGCCGGGTTGACGGAATCGGTGGGGCTTGCGGCCTTCGCGGTGGTGCCACTACAGCTCGAGGTGGGCGGCTCTGAGGGGGCGGTGCTGGTAGGCACACGAGAACACGGCGTCAAGTACTCACGCGAGGATTTGGATATTTTCTCGATCCTGGCGGATCAGATCGGGTATGTGTTCGATAACCGCCAGTTGGTGGCGGCGCTCCAACGCGAGGCCGAGGCCACCCGCCGCGAGCGCGACCGCCTGGAACGCCTCCACATGATCGCCACCGAGATACAGCAGGCCCGCGATTTGCCAACCAAGCTCCAAATCGTAGCGGAAGGTATCAGGGACGCAGGCTGGGGAAGGGTCGCCATCACGCTGCGCGATGAGGATATGGAGGCCACTGCTCTGTTCACCGCCGGCTGGGATGAGGTGGATAGGGATCGATTGACGCTTTCGGCAGAGCTGTGGCGCAACCGCCTGGCCGACCCGGAGTTCGAGAAGCTGCGGGTGGGATCGGCATATTATCTGCGGTATGGCCACCCGTGGGTGATGGCAAATCTCGACCCATATACGCCGCCAGAATCCGATGTGCCGGTCGAGGAAGGCCGATGGCACCCACTGGATGTGGTCTATATGCCGCTCTACGGCTCGGATCGTAAGCTGATCGGCCTGATCGAGATGCGCGACCCAGGCGATGGGCTGGCACCCACCGAGGTGTCGTTGAGACCTATCGAGCTTTTCGCGGCACAGGCAGCATCGGTGATCGAGAATACGCGCCTGTACCTGGAAACGCTGAGGGCAGCCGACCAGGAAGCATTGCTGAACGAGGTGATGGGCACGGTCGCCTCGTCGCTGGATGAGGAGGAGATCATCAAGGCGGTCGCCCGAGGGTTGAGACAGATCGTGCCCTATACCAGGATGTACGCGGCATTGGCAACTCCGGATCGGATGGGATTTGAGGCGGTCCCGGTGATCGAGGATGAGACCCACGAACTCTCTATGGGCGGCAGGTTCTCATTCCTTATGAAGGGGTCGGCAGCAGGCGAGGCTTTCTCGTCCCAAAAGGCCAGGGTCTACTATCTGGACGAGATGGATGTGAATGAGCATTCCGACCTGGCCGCCAGGGCTGACGAGGGGATGAGAACTTGTATGGTGGTGCCGATGATCGCCGGCGGACGCCCTGTGGGGGTGCTGAATATCGCGAGTGAGCTTTCACATCCGTTCGGGTTCGAGGAATATCTGGACGTCATCCAGCGTATGGCAAATCTGGCGGCAGTGGCGGTGCAAAACGCCAGGCTGTTCACCAGCGCCGAGCAACGCGCAACTCAGTTGGAGGCGCTGATCCAGGTGACGGGCGAGTTGACTGCGGCGCTGGATACGGGAGTGGTCATAGATAAGATCATCGAGCAATTGGGCCACGTGGTGGAGTATGATAACGTGGCGCTGTGGATACGCCAGGGAGATGAACTCCGCATTGTGGCCGCACGCGGGTATCCGGATGAGGAGTCGGTGCTGGGCCTGGTGGTGAACGTCGAGGATAGTATCCTGTTCCAGGAGATGGAAAGCCGCCGCTGCGCGCTCTCGGTCGGCGATATGAGAACCGATCCGCGATTCCCGGCCAGCGCGGATATTCCCACCAGGAGTTGGCTGGGCGCCCCGCTGATCAGTAAGGATGAGGTGATCGGCCTGCTGATGATGGAGAAGGTGGAGCCTAATTTCTACCGGCCTCACCACGAGAGGTTGGCGCTGGCGTTTGCAAACCAGGCGGCGGTGGCACTGGAAAACGCCAGGCTGTTCGAGGAGATCTCACGCAGAACCGAGGAGTTGAACCAGCAGGCCCAACGCCTGGCACTGCTGAACCGGGTCTCGATGGAGTTGGCCAGGTCGCTGGATGTGGAAGGTATTTTGCAGGTGGCGCTGGATGAGATAGCGCAAGCCCTGGACGTGGGACTGGGTGGGGTGGTGCTGTTCACTCCGGGTGAGAAGTGGGGCCGCCTGGTGGTCAATTACCCGAAGATGGATAAAGTGCCGGAAATCGCGATCCCGGTGGAGGGGAATCTGTCAATCGAGCACGTGCGCCAGACTCTGACGCCGCTCGCCATCGAGGACGCACAGCACGATCCGCTGCTGGAGGGCGTGCACGAGATCCTGAAACAGCGCGGTACTTACTCGCTGTTGATCGTGCCGTTGGTGGTGGGCAATGAGGTGATCGGCACTATCGGGCTGGATGCGACCGACGGGCCACGCCGGTTCACGCCGGATCAGATCGAGTTGGCGCAGACTATAGCAAACCAGGCAGCCCTGGCCGTCCAGAACGCAAGGATGTTCGAGCAGATGGTGGCCCGCACCCGCGAGTTGGAGATGTTGTTCGAGGCAGGCCAGGCGATCTCCAGCACGCTGGACCTGGAGGCGGTGCTCCACCGAGCAGTGGAGCAGATACTGATAGCTCTGGATGCAGACCTCTGCTCTATCTCGCTGTGGAATCAGGCCCATAACCGCCTGGAGGTGCAGGCGAATATCCACAGGAGACCGGGACTGGGCCACGCCGCCGAGCCGGGCACGAGTTACGATCTGGGGGATTACCCGCAAAGGTTGAAGGTGCTGTTGCAACGGATGCCACTGGTGGTGCGGGCAGACGATCCGGATGCTGACCGGGCGGAATTGGAAGCGCTGAAACGGGCTAATATGAGTACCAATATGCTGCTGCCAATGGTGATGGGCGACCGGGCAATCGGGATCGTCGAGGTGCAGCTGAGCGGGACGGAACGCTCGTTCGAGGCCAGTGAGATCAGGCTGGCACGTACGCTCGCCAACCAGGCAGCTATAGCGATCGAGAACGCCAGGCTGGCAAGTGAGATGCAGGCGCGGCTGGAGGAGTTGTTCACGATCAATGAGTTCAGCCGCGAGGTATCCGCATCTATCAACGCGACCGAGATATACCAGGTGCTGGAGCGCCGGATCCATGATCTGGTGGATGCGGAAAGTGTTTATCTGGCGATCTACGATGAGGATAAGGATGAGATCACGTTCCCGGTAGCGCTGCACCACCGGGAACCGGTGAAGATGCCGCCCAGGAAGATGGGGGACGATTTCGTCTCGTATGTGATAAGACGCCGCACGCCGCTTTTGCTGGTGGGCAATATCCAGGAGGCTATGCGCGGGCTGGGCATCCACGAGGCAGAGGAGGGTGTGAAGTCGTACCTGGGCGTCCCGCTGATCTCAGGCGAGAAGTCCATCGGCGCTCTGGCAGTAAGGGATTTTTCCAATCCGCAGGCTTACGATCTGAGCCACCAGCAGGTGCTTTCGACTATCGCGTCACAGTTGGGCGTGGCTTTGCAAAATGCCAGGCTCTTCGAGGAGACTTTGCGCTTTAGCGAGGAATTGGAACGGCGCGTGGCCGAACGCACGGCAGAGTTGGAAACCGAGCGAGACCGCCTGGATACGCTCTTCAAGATCACGTCCGAGCTTTCCAGCAGCCTCGATCCAGACCGGGTGCTGAATCAGGCATTGGATATGGTGGCAAGGGCGGTAGGCGCCAAGCGGGGTGCCGTCCTGATGATAGACCCGGCGACGGGTAAGCTCTACTACCGCGCGACGCTGGGCGCCGGCGATGAGGTGAACGAGAACGTCTGGGTGCCGGTCAGCGAGGATAGCGGGCTACCAGGTTGGGTGCTGCACCATGACGAGGCGGTGGTCATCAACGATACGACTAAAGACCCGCGCTGGCACCCAATTCCCGGTATGCCCGAGGAGCCACGATCGGCAATGGCGGTGCCCCTGGAGGTCAACGAGGATGTGCTGGGCATGATCATGCTCTTGGCCGACGAGCCGAACGCTTTCGATGAGCCGCATTTGCAGCTGGCAATGGCAGCGGCCACTCAGGTGGCATCGGCGATCAATAACGCAGAGCTTTATAGCCTGATCCGCGACCAGGCGGAACGCCTGGGGGCAATGCTCCGCAGCGAGCAGGCCGAGGCGGCAAAACGTTCGGCTATCCTGGAGGGGGTGGCCGACGGTGTGATGGTGGCAGATAGCGAGGGGCGGATCGTGCTGTTCAATAGCGCCGCCGAACGTATCCTGGAATTGAAGCGCGAGGATGTGCTCGGCAGACCTACAACCGAGCTGGCAGGACTCTACGGCGGGGCGGCTATCGAGTGGGCTAAGGCTATGGAGGAATGGCAACGTGACCCATCAAGCCATAAGCCCGGAGAGTTCCTGGAACATAGGCTGGAGCTGGGTAACCGAGTGGTCAGCGTGCACCTTTCACCGGTCGCGATGGGCGACCAGTTCCTGGGGACGGTCTCGGTGTTCCGCGACATCACCCGCGATGTAGAGGTCGATCGGATGAAGAGTGAGTTCGTCTCGACGGTATCGCACGAGCTGCGCACGCCGATGACTTCTATCAAGGGCTATGCCGATCTTTTGCTGCTGGGTGCTGCAGGTGAGGTGAGCGAGCAGCAACGCAGGTTCCTTGAGATCATTAAGGGGAATGCCGACCGATTGAGTATGCTCGTCAACGACTTGCTGGATATATCCCGTATAGACCAGGGACGAACCAGGCTGCGGTTGCAACCCCTGCCGGTGCGAGAGGTGATCAAAGGGGTGGTGGCCTCGCTGCGCGGGCGTATCGAGGACGAGGGGAAGCCGATGGATGTGGAGGTGGATATACCGGATGAGCTGCCCCTGGTCTACGGGGACTACGATAGGGTGACACAGATCATCACGAATCTGGTGGATAATGCCTTCCAATATACGCCGGCAAATGGTAAGATCACGATCTCTGTGGAGCCGACCGATGATGGGCTGCAGATAAGCGTATCGGATACGGGTATAGGAATTGCACCGGAGGACCTGGAGCGCGTGTTCGAGCGGTTCTATCGCGGCGAGCACCCACTGGTCATTGAGACACCCGGAACCGGTCTTGGGCTGGCCATCGTGAAGAATCTGGTCGAGATGCACGGTGGCCGGATATGGGTGGAAAGTGAGCTGGGAAAGGGGACGACGTTCCACTTCACCCTCCCCTATCCGCAGCAGGACGAGGAAGCACAGGCCCCTGATGAGAATCAGGAGCCGCCAAGCGAATAGAGGGGATATAATGGCGAAGATTCTGGTCGCAGAGGACGAAAGGGACATCAGGGATTTGATAAAGTTCACTCTCACCTATGGCGGCCACGAGGTGGTCACGGCTTCTAACGGCGAGGAGGCCGTGGA
>JALXEW010000116.1 GCA_027069285.1 Ardenticatenia bacterium
TCTGGCGGAGGGGGAGTCTCGCCTTCCGGTTGTGGGGGCGGGGTTTGCTCCGCCCGGAGCTTTTCGGCCAAGTGCAGGAATTCCTCCCGGTGGCGTTCCTCATCGTGAAGTATTCGTTCCAGGTCCTCACGCAGGGCCTGATCTTCTATCTTGGCGATGTATTCGGAATACATCGCTATGGCGCGGGATTCTGCCTCGGCATCCCTTTCCATCCACTCCGGGGGCGTATCCCCCTCGGTATCCACGAAGCCGCGTTCTATTGTGGGGATGCCGCCCAGCTTCACGATCCAGCGGGAGAGCACCCAGAAGTGGCGCATCTCATCCCTGGCTATCCCCTCGATCTCGCACGCCTCCTCGCCTTCGCCCATAGAGTAGGCGTGGGTCAGGTATTGTATTATAGCCGCGTGCTCATCCATAGCAGCGGCCTTGAGCATCTCTATGATCTCTTGCATATCCCTCTCCTTTATGAGGTCACTGCGCTTTCCCCGCTACCCTTTGACCATGATGAGGAGCATTTTGAATTTGCTCGTTGCCTTCAATGCATGGGGTTCGTTTGCGGGCATCAGGACCATATCGCCGGCCTCGGCTTCGATTTTATCACCGGACACTGTGATCTCCACATTCCCTTCCAGCACGTAGACTATAGCGTCGAATGGGGCGGTATGTTCGCTCAGACTCTGGCCCTCGTCGAAGGCGAAGACCGTCACCGTGCCGGCTTCATTGTTGATTATCGCCCGGCTCACCACCGAGCCTTCCTGATATGAGACCAGATCGGCCAACTTGATGGCCTTTGCGGAAAGTTTACCGGCCATGTCGCACCTTCAGTCGCTCGGATAATATGACGAATGCATGATTCCCGGTTACGGGGGCGCCTTGGGGGCGCCCCCGATGTGGTCGGTTCTGGCCGATTCCCTGCTAGAACTTGCGGAACCTGTCGTGTTTGGCGCCGCAGATCGGGCAGACCTCCGGCGGCTCGCCCTCGACCGTCCACCCGCACACCTCGCATACGTACACGTCGCCTACTTCGGCATCCTGGCCGGATTCTACGGCCTGCTTGGCCTTAGTGTACATCTCGGCGTGGCCTTTTTCGGCTTCCAGTGCCCAGTTAGTCGAGCGGATGGCCTGCTTTTCCTCTTGCAGCTCGGCCACGGCCTTATAGGCCGGGTACATCTCCTCGACTTCGAATGTTTCCCCGTCTATGGCCTTTTGCAGGTTGGATACGGTGTCGCCGATCCCCTTGAGGGCTTTCAGGTGGTTGTTGGCGTGCACCAACTCGGCATATGCGATGGCGCGGAAGAGTTTTGCAACGCCAGGGTACCCTTCCTTCTCGGCCTTTTCCGCAAATAGCATGTACTTCATATGTGCCTGGCTTTCGCCGGCGAAAGCTGCTTCCAGGTTGGCCTTTGTCATATCACGCATTGATTTCCCCTCCAGGCTGTTATGCTATGGCGATGTCTTTGGAGCTTTCCCACAGGCCGTGGATGTTGCACCACGAGAGCGCGATCAGAGTTCCGGGCGCGTTGACTTTGAGCGCGAATGTGGCGCTCGGCTCGGTGAACGCCGGGCCGGTATTGGCGCCCTTGACCGAGGCGCCGTGGGCCGTGAACTCGAACCGCCCTACCAGATATGAGAATTTATCCCCTTCCGGCTTAAAGTAGACCTCGATCCAGGCGATATGGTGTTCGGTCGTATTGGGGTGGGGTATCTCCTTGCCCACCGAGACCGTCACCTGGAATACCTCGTCGGCCTTGACCGAGTCTGGGGCCTCGATGACCGGTACGTGCTTCTCGGCCTTCCAGTCCGCCGATTGGATGGTATCTCCGAGTTTCATTGCGACTCTCCCTCCCTTAACTTCCGTGAAAATGGGGCGGTCCCAAAGGCCGTCCCGATAGAAAGTATATCCGATTCCTTTCCAGGGTGGTGGGCATTTGCCTTATGTTCGCTAGTATCCTTCTTCCTCGACTTCCACCTTGCCTCTGAAGATGTGGTAGATGTACGCGGTGTATGCGATCACGATGGGCATACCGATCAAGGCAATAATGAACATGGCAGTCAGGGTGTTCTGCGAGGCTGATGCGTTGAAGATGGTGAGGCTATAGTCGGGGTTATTGCGTGCCGGGAGCATATTCGGGTAGAGCGATACCCCGACGATGCCCCACAAGGCGGCTATGGTCAGTGCCGAGGCGATGAATGCCTGCCCGTACTTGCCGCCGTCCAGGCTGTAGCGTGTCAGGCCCATGAAGGCCGCCGCCAGGATCGGCAGCAGGAAGGCGATCGGATTGGCTGCGAAGTTATCGAAGCGCTCCGGCACATCTACCAGGGCCACGATCGTGGTTACCACTGCCAGCGCTGCCATAGCAGTCCAGCCGTTGTAGGCCCACTTCTTTGCCCTTTCGGCCAACTCTCCGTTTGTTTTCTTCAGCAGGAATATTGCCCCGTGGGTGACGAACATCGCCAGCCCGGTCAACCCCACCAGGAGCGCGAACGGGTTGAGCAGGGTGAAGAAGTTCCCGGCGAACTCGGTATCCGCGTCCAATGGGACTCCTCGTATCACGTTTCCGAGCGCCACCCCGGTCAGGAGCGCGGGCAGCAGGCTGCCGACGAAGAAGACCCAATCCCACACGTTCCGCCATTTCGCGTCCTCGACCTTGCTGCGGAACTCGAATGAGACCGCGCGCACGATCAATGCGAATAGCACCAGCATCAGCGCCAGGTAGAAGCCGCTGAATACCGTGGCGTATACGTGCGGGAATGCGGCGAATAACGCCCCGCCACCGGTCAGCAGCCATACCTCATTACCGTCCCAGAATGGCCCGATGGCATTGAGCAGAACCCGCCGCTCCTTATCGGTCTTTGCCACAAACGGCGAGAGCACTCCGACGCCCAGGTCGAACCCATCCAGCACGGCGTAGCCGGTAAGCAGCACGCCGATGAGGAAGTACCAGACGTTCTGCAAGAACTCGTGGCTCATGCTGCCGCCTCCTCTCCTGCCTCAGCCTGAGCTGTGACCGCCGGGCCTTTATCCAGCTCGCGCTTGAGCAAGAATATGAGCAGGCCCAGCAGTAGGGAGTATACCAGTGTGAAGAAAACGATAGTCGTCGCCACCTGCCAGGGTGGCACTACCTCTGAGATGGCGTCCTCGGTTTTGAGCAGCCCGTAGACCACCCACGGTTGCCTTCCGAATTCCGCCGCCAGCCATCCCAACTCCATAGTGAGCACCGGCAGCGGCATGGTGTAGATCAGGACCCGCCAGTATATGCGGTTATCCTGCAACTTCTTGAAGATTATGCCCGCCCAGGGCAACGCTATGAAGTACAGGCCCAGGATGATCATGATGTGGTATGGGTAGTAGGTTGCCTCTATTGGCGGCCATTCGTCCTCTGGGAACTGATCCAGTCCGGGTACCTCTGCGTTGGGGTCGAAGTGGATCAGGAAGCTCAGCAGTTTCGGTACCGTGATCCCCAGGCGCAGTATCTGATTCTCCACGTCCGGGAAGCCGAAGAGTACCATTGGTGCGCCTTCCTGCGTTTCGAAGAGCGCTTCGAATACCGCCATCTTGGCCGGTTGTGTCTCGGCTACCTGGACTGAGTGGAAGTGGCCCAGCAGCAGTACCACCAGTGAGAAGGCCGCCGCGAAGCCCAAACCGATTCTGAGGGTACGCTTTGCGAACTCGGCGTGACGGCCCTTCAGCAGGTACCAGGCGCCGATCCCGGCCACGATCAGGCTGCCGGTCAGGACCGAGGCGGAGACGGTGTGGATATAGCGCGGCAGAGTCGAGGGGTTGAAGACGGCGGCCCAGAAATCCGTCAGCCTGGCGCCGACCACCTCGCCGGCCTCGTTATAAATCGGTTCATACCCTGCCGGCGTCTGCTGCCAGGAGTTGGCGACTATGATCCAGAACGCCGAAAGAGTCGAGCCGAGTGCCACCATCAGCGACGAGAACCAGTAGAAGCCTTTGGAGACCCGGTTCTTGCCCAGCAGCAGGACGCCGATGAAGCCGGATTCGAGGAAGAAGGCGAAAACCCCTTCCGCCGCAAGTGGTGAGCCGAAGATGTCGCCTACGAACCGCGAGTACGTGGCCCAGTTTGTGCCGAACTGGAATTCCATCGTGATGCCGGTTGCCACTCCCACGGCGAAGATCAGCCCCAGGATTTTGACCCAGAAGCTGACCATTTTGTCGTATATCTCCTCGCCGGTGCGCAGGTATCGCCATCCCATGTAGGCGATGACCCACGCCAGGCCAATTGTCACCGGTGGGAATAGGAAGTGGAAAGCGATCGTCAGCCCAAACTGGAGCCTGGCAAGGCTGACCGCATCCATAGCATCATACCTCCTCTCGCATCATGCAGACTGTCGGACGCCTTCCCCGGATTGAGTCGGGTGGTTGAATCCGCGACGCCTGGCCGGAACAGTTAGGCCTGCCACCTGGCTCCGAGCCTGACCGTCACCCGGCAGGGCGGGAACCCCCTGGATGCAACCTGATTCAGGGGCGGCTTGGGGCCGCCCCTGTGGGCCTTTGGGACATGTTGGTGGTTTATTCGGGTTTCCAGACCTCCCAGACTTTGCCGACCAGATCCGGCCCCGGCTTGAGCGTGGGATCGCCTGGGCACCAGCCGGATGGTGTGGCTTCGCCGGTCTCGCGCACGTGCTTGAACGCCTTCAACTGCCTTAGCAACTCTTCTGGGTTGCGGCCAACCGAAGGGGTCAGTATCTCGGCTGCCTGGATGATCCCATCCGGGTCTATGATAAAGCGGCCACGGATGTTGAGGCCTGCGTCCTCGTCGTAAACGCCGTACAAGGTGCCGATCTTGCCGTTAGGGTCGGCCAGCATCGGGTACGGGATGCCGCCTTCCACCATTTTGACCAGCTCCTGCTCGTGCCACGCCTTATGCGTGAACACCTTATCGGTGCTGACGGCCAGTACTTCGGCACCCAGCTCCTTGATCTCCGGGTACTTGACGGCGACCGCCGTCAATTCGGTCGGTCAAACGAATGTGTAATCTGCCGGGTAGAAGCAAAGCACTACCCACTTGCCCTTATAGTCGGAAAGCTTCACCTTTTTGAAGCCACCCTCATGGTAAGCTTGGGCTTCAAAGTCGGGTGCCGGCTTCCCTACCCTTGCGACGGTTACCTCTTCCATCTGGCTCCTCCTTTGCATGTGCGTTGATTATACATCAATCCTCTGGCGGCTCGAAGAGATGTTTCTCTGCCCCACAGACCGGGCATACCCAGTCATCTGGGAGCCGCTCGAACGGGGTGCCGGGCTGAATGCCTCGGTCCGGATCGCCCTTTTCGGGGTCGTACACGTAGCCGCAAACTGAGCATTGCATCTTTTTATCCATTTAACCTCCAGACGTTTCCTCGCCGCTGCACCTGGGGCAAAGCCCGTATATCACCATGTAGTATTTGCGGAATCCGAGTTGTTCTTCTGCCACTACCTCCTCCGATGTCCTGAGCATATCGTGTGGGAGGTCTATGATGGAGTGGCATTTGACGCATACCAGGTGCGAATGCGGGGTGACATTGCCACGTAGTGACTGCGCCCGTCGACTTCCATCTCCAACACTTCGCCTATTTCGCTCAGCACATTCATGGTCTTGTAAACCGTTGCCAGGCTCAGCATTGGAAAGTCGGCGGCCACCTGGTGATATATCTCGTCGGCTGTGGGATGTGATGTGCTTTGCACCACTGCGCGCACTATCGCCATGCGTTGGGGTGTGAGGCGGTATCCGTGCTCCCGGAGCCTTTGCATCACCTGATCTAATCTTTCGCGTGCTTGTTTCTCGTTCATTGCCCTTCCAGAGAATCATTATCTTTTTGTAATTATACTACACTTTCCCCCTCTGTCAACGTCCGGCCTGGCCGAGGCGTCGGAGCGGGGGTGAATTCCCGGTGAATATAGTCGGTTTTTGGGTCTGATCTCTAGCAGTGGCGGAACCCGCGTGCGTCGAACGTCAACGGGTCTACCGGTACCCCGTCTATGCGCGTCTCGTAATGCAGATGTGGGCCGGTGGAATTGCCGGTGTTGCCCGACCAGCCGATTATAGCCCCGGCCAGTACGTACTGCCCGGCTTGCACGTTGAAGGCGTTGAGGTGTGCGTAGTAAGTGGTGAAGCGCCCGTTGCTCAGTATGATCAGGTTACCGTATCCCACCGTGCTCCATCCCGCGAATTCGATCCGTCCACTGTGCGTCGCCAGCACCGGAGTCCCTACCGGTACGCCCAGGTCGATCCCGGAGTGCCACCTGTGAAAGCGTTGCGTCAACCAGCCTCCAACCGGCAGGCCGTGAGGTGCACATCCCCAGGGCACATCCGCCACGCCCACCCCGGCGCTGTAGTCAAACGGCAACGGCGTTGGCGATGGTGGTGGAACCC
>JALXEW010000117.1 GCA_027069285.1 Ardenticatenia bacterium
CGGTGAGACCCTGCGGGTGCTGGAAGGGCACAGAAGGGGAGTGACTGGGGTGGCGGTATTGGATGGGAAGCGGGTGGTGTCGGCGTCTTGGGATAGGACGCTGAGGGTATGGGATGTGGAAAGCGGGAGGTGTCTGGCAGTTTTCCGGGCGGATGCCGGGCTATTGTGCTGCGCGGTCATGCCGGATGGGCGCACGATCGTGGCCGGGGATAGGACGGGCAGGGTGCACTTCCTGCGGTTCGAGGATGCGACCGGGTAGGGCGGGCCGTTCGGCTGCGGGTGTTGCGGCCACGGCGGGTTTTGGTGCGCGGCGCCTCAGTCTGCGGGGACGCACATCAGGTCGTATGGCATCGCCCCGGTGACCCTGGCACGGATCATGGCACCCGGCGGCAGGTCACCGTCGAATATGGCCAGGCCGTCGATTTCCGGCGCGTCGCGGTATGTGCGCCCCACGGTGATCCCATCCCCACGGCCCTCGATCAGCACGTCCAGCTCGCGTCCGATCTGCTCGCGGTTGCGTTCCAACGAGATGGCCTGCTGCATCTCCATCAACGCCCGATAGCGCTCCTCTTTGACCTCATCCGGCACCTGATCGGGCAAATCGGCAGCAGGGGTTCCCGGTTCGGGCCAGTATTTGAAGACGCCCACGTGATCGAAACGCGCCTCGGCCACAAAATCCATCAGGGTTTGGAATTCGGCCTCGGTCTCACCCGGATAGCCGACGATAAAAGTCGTCCGTAAGGCGATGTCCGGCATGGCCGCCCGGAGGCGCTCCAGAGTGCGCCACACCGCATCCACATTTGCCGGGCGGCGCATCCTGCGCAAAACCTCCGGGTGCGCGTGCTGGAGCGGCATATCCAGGTAATGCAATACCTGCGGAAGAGAGGCCATCACCTCGATCAGCCCGCCGGTCACGTAGCCGGGGAATGCGTACATGATCCGTATCCAGGGCACATCCGGAGCGGCCTTAACCAGGCGCCTGAGCAAAACCGCCAGGCCATCACGCATCCCCAGGTCGTGGCCGTAGTCGGTGGTATCCTGGGCCAGGAGGATGATCTCTTTGACGCCGGCAGCGTTTAACTCGGCGGCGTCGGCGAGCACCCGGTTAATCGGGCGGCTGAGCAGCGTGCCCTTGATCTTGGGGATGGCGCAAAAGGCACATGGCCTTCGGCATCCGTCGGCTATCTTCAGGTACGCGCTGGCCCCCTGGACTGCGGCGCGAAGTACGATGCCCTCGTCATCACCAACGGTGAGCGCGTCGGCAGGCAGGTGACAAAACGGCCTGCCACCACCCACACGGGCCAGAAATCCCACCACATCCATCCATCGCCTGGTGCCGATGATGCCGTTCAGGCCGGGCACCAGCTCCAGTAAGCTCTCGCCGTAGTACTGAGCCAGGCAACCGGCGGCGATCAATTTCTGATCCGGCAACCGGTCTTCCGATAGCTCCCGCAACACCCCAAGCGACTCGTCCTGGGCGGGCTTGATGAATCCGCAGGTGTTGACTATCAGGTACTCGGCCAGCTCCGGCCTGGATACCCGGCGGTAGCCGGCACGCCTCAAAAGCTCGGCCATGCCCTCGGCGTCGACCGTGTTCTTTGGGCATCCGAGCGATACCAGGTAAAACGTTCCCTCACGCTCCATAACGTGGGAATGATACCACATGCCGGGCAGGACGGATACTTTGCGCCAATTGCAACGGACATTGGTTTTACGATATAATATCAGCAGACGGGGATGAGATGGATTCGACGGGGGAGGCTGGTCACGCACTGCAAGCCGAGGTGGCTCTCAACCTCGTAAAACAGGGAGCAGACCAAAAAGTGCCAACCGAGCACCTCAACCCGCTCTGGCGATGGCCGCGTAAAGCGGCATAAACCAGAGTCGTCGGCCCAAAGAGAGGCCGACCGTCCGCCCCCACCGTTTCCCGGTCGGTGGGGAGCCGGGCGTGAGAAAAGCCGGGATGCGGCGTGGCATATGCCGATAAGCCACGCCTAAGACCTATCGGCCAACCGGTTGAACACCCTGCCGGTCGGGGGTCAACCGGTTCGAGCAAGTAGACCGGCTAAGCTTGTAGATGTGCGTGGTCGAATCCTCCGGACCCGGGTTCGAATCCCGGCATCTCCACCTGATAGCGGGGCGGCGTCAATGCGTCGCCCCTGTGTTATCCTGAGATAGAATGCCAACAGGAGAGCGACATGTTCTTCGTCACATCCGATTCCGACGAGAAAGAGGCCACAGGGCCACAGGATACCCCACAACATGAAAAGGTGATAATAATCGGCTCCGGGCCGGCAGGGCTAACCGCCGCGATATATACCGCCCGCGCCCGAATGAACCCACTGGTCTTCGCGGGCGATACGCCGGGCGGACAAGTCTCGCTGACCAACGAGATCGAGAACTACCCCGGCTTCCCGGAGCCACTGGGCGGAACCGAATTGGTCGAGCGCATGACGGCCCAGGCGGAGAGATTCGGCGCCAGGATCGAATATGATACCGTTACCGAGGTGGATTTCGTCCACGGGCGCCCGTTCACGCTCAAGACGGCCACCGGCGCAGTCTATAAGGCCGAGGCGGTCATAATCGCCTCCGGCGCCTCGCCCCGGAAGTTGCAGGTGCCCGGCGAGGCCGAATTCACCGGGCGCGGGGTCAGCTACTGCGCCACGTGCGATGGCTACTTCTTCCGGGATAAGCATGTGATCGTGGTAGGCGGTGGGGATAGCGCACTGGAGGAAGCCCTGTTCCTGACGAAATTCGCGTCCCAGATCGAGATCGTGCACAGGCGGGATAAGCTCCGGGCAGGGGCCGCGTTGCGCGAACGGGCGTTCGCCAATGAGAAGATAAGCTTCATCTGGGATACCGTGGTTGACGAGATCGTCGGCGATGAGGTAGTCAAAAGCGTAAAACTGCGCAACGTCAAGACCGGGGAGACACGGGATTACCCGGTGGACGGGGTCTTCATCTTCATTGGCCACGAGCCTGCAACCGCCTTGTATAAGGGCCAGCTGGAGATGGATGAGCGCGGCTACCTCATCACCGATAAGCTGATGCGCACCAACATAGAAGGGGTCTTCGCCGCCGGGGAAGCCCAAGACCCAATTTTCCGCCAGGTTGCCACATCGGTTGGGCAGGGATGCGCAGCCGCTATGTCGTGCGAGAGGTGGCTATCTGAGCAGTAGCAAATCAGGCCCCGTCGGGGATAACCCGCACAAGTACCCTGCGACGACGCGGCCCATCAAATTCGGCCAGGAATATCCCCTGCCAGGTGCCCATCTGCAGCCGGCCACCGCTGACGATCAGGAACGCGCTGGAACCGACTATCGACGTTTTGATATGGGCATCCGCATTGCCCTCGGTGTGGGCATAATGCCGGTTCGGAGGGGCGGCCTCGTTCAGCACGGTGATGATGTCGCGCCGGACGGACGGGTCCCAATTTTCGTTGATGGTTATGCCTGCGGTGGTATGCGGCACGAATAGGAAGCATATCCCTTCCCTGACGCCGCTTTCGCTCACCACGCCCTGCACCAGGTCGGTGATGTCAACGAATTCGGCCCTGGAACCGGTCGAGATCTCCAGTTTTTTGAACATGGCAGCCCCCGTCAAGAGTCGCGTCTTGCCAAAACTCGCTCGTCCCCCACACGCCTGGTCACGCCGATGGCATCCAGATGCTCCAGGAGGCCAATGGCATACTTGCGCGTGGTCTCGAACATGTCACGCAGCTCGGCAGCCGTGATGCTACCGTTATCGGCGATGTGACGCCTGACCGCATCCGTCATCTCGCGGTAAACTTCTGCCGAAAGTAATACGTCCGGCGCCACCTGCACCAGGTCTCCGCGCTCGATCAGAGCTTTCAGCACGTCCTCACCGACGATCTCGGCACTTTCCTTGTACGATGGCGGGGTGTAAGGCCTGGCCGCGAATTCCGCCATCAGCCGCTCCACGGCCCGCGCCTGAGCCTCGGTGAAGCGCACGGCGTGGCCCGGCAGACGTATCACCGTCCCGTCGTCAACAAACGCCCCCTCAGTCGCCCCACGCTCGATCACGTCGGCGAAGACACGCGGTGTCAGCTTCAACCTGCTCCGCAATGCCTCACGAGGCATCCCCATACGCAGCGGCTCGGATTCGTGAAATGCCCGCAACTCGCGGACGATCCGGCCCTTGAGCGCATCCCAACCGGCAAGCGAACACAATGCCGACTCGCGCCCGTCGCCCAGGGCGAAAACCTCGCCGGATTCGGATGCCAGGCGTATGGCCTCATCCAGCTCGGATTCGGAAAGGCCGGTGCGACCGGCAAGTTGATCGCGTGTTTGCGGGAATCCGACCGAATCCAGCACATGGATCAGCAACTCCTGCGGGCTGCCGCGAGAAAGCAACTCCAGGCGCCGGATCACCTCCGGGCGGAATCGTCGCCATTTGCGGCCCGGCGCCGGGTCAATCACCTCGCCACCCCCAATGGTCATGCCGGGCGATGGGTAGCGCAGGATGAACCTATCCCCCTTAACCAGGGGGAGTGGGCGTTCGAGCTGCAACTGAAGCCATCCTTCCTCACCCGGCTCCAGGGCCTCGGCGCCGAGCACACGAACCCTGGCCAGGACCTCCGCCGCGCCGACGAATAGCTTCACCCCGGCATTGTGTTTAAGCGGACGCCCAGTATCGGCCAGGTGCCGGAACCGAACGTCAGTCAGCACCGTAGGGTGCAGCCATCCCGGGATGGTGAGTAAGTCACCGCGCGCCAGCTGACGTCGCTCCACACCGCTGAGGTTGACCGCCACCCTGCTGCCCGGCACCGCGCGTTCGATCTTCTGCTTATGGGTCTGCAATCCGCGAATCCTGGCCCGCAGGCCTGCCGGGAGTATTTCCACCTCCTGCCCAACGGTCAGAGCGCCGTCCGCCAGAGTGCCGGTGACGACGGTGCCGAATCCGCTGATGGTGAAAACCCGGTCAATGGGCAACCTGGGCCGCCCCTTATCAGGGCGCGGAGGACGATTTGCCAGACACCCGGTCAATGCCATCATCAACTCGTCCAGGCCGTCGCCGGTACGGGCGCTGACCGGCACAATCGGCGCCCCATCCAGCACCGTCCCGGCGACCACTTCCTCAACGTCCAGGCGAACCAGCTCAAGCCACTCCGGGTCGTCAACCAGGTCGGTTTTGGTGAGCGCGATCACGCCCCCGGGGATGCCCAATAGGTCGAGGATCGCCAGGTGCTCGCGCGTTTGCGGCATGACGCCCTCATCGACGGCAACGACGAAGAGCGCCGCATCGATCCCCCCGACTCCGGCCAACATGTTCTCTATGAAGTCCCGATGGCCCGGCACGTCAACGATGCCGACGCTCTCGCCGTTTGGGAGCGTCAGCCAGGCAAAGCCCAGGTCGATCGTCATCTCGCGTTCTTTTTCCTCGCGGAGACGGTCCGGGTCAATGCCGGTGAGGGCCTCTACAAGTGTGGATTTGCCGTGGTCAACGTGCCCGGCAGTTCCGATTACGTGCATTTCGTCTGGTGGCTATTCGGATTTGGATTGGCCGCCGTCTTGGCTCTTCTTATCCACCGTGTCATATTCCATCAGCAATGCCTGGTAGCCTTCCACGTACATATTGGCACGCGCTCGCTCGAGTTCCCACAGCCTGTGCAAGCTCTCGCTCAAGCCGGGCAGGCGCTCGGAGACCGCCGAAATGCGCTGCACCAGCTCCTCGTGCACCTTCTCATGTTCGCGCCAGGCCTCGTCGTGCGCCAATGTGAATTGCTTCCAGCGTTTCTGGTCGTCGGCGCCGAATTCGTTCCATTCCTGGCGGAAGCGCTCCTCCGAAAGGCGTTGCATTTCGGCAACTTCGTTAATGCGCCGCACCAGACGTTCGCTCATTCGCTCGAAATCATCCACCACGCGCTTCATCTGGCGGTAGGTCTCGCTCCAGGTCTCAAAGCGCTCCATGTAGCGTTGCATATCCTCATCGTACGAGCCGACCTGGGAGAGCACCTCTTCGATGCGCTGTTCCCTTTGCTGGGTGATCAGGTTTTGCTGCTCGATGAATTGTTGTATTTGCTCGCGGCGCTCGCGTTCCATACCCTGCAACTCTAGCACGCGCTTCTCATTCCGCAGTGCCAGCTCCTCAACCAGTTCCAATTTGGGCCTTATCGAATCCAGTTCCTTCTGTATCTCCGGGATCTCGGCCTGAAGCTCGGAAATCCTGCGGGCATCCTGACGGCGCTGCTCTTCCAGGAATGCTATCGAGCGATCACGGTCTTCCACCTGGCGGGTCAAGTCGTCGATCTTGGCCTGCAAAGTCGAGATTATGCCCATGAGCCGCTCGCGCTCGACCCGGATCGAGGGTATTTCCTCGGC
>JALXEW010000118.1 GCA_027069285.1 Ardenticatenia bacterium
GTCACGGTGCATCCGGGCGTAACGGTCGAGCGTGTGAGAGCCAAAACCGGCTTTGAGCTGGAGATCGCACCAGACCTGGCGGAGACTCCGGCACCGACCGATGAGGAAATTCGCCTGCTGCGCGAGGAGATCGATCCGCTGGGGGTGAGGAAGCTGGAAACCCTGGGCGGGGCAGCGAGGAAGGAATTGCTGCGCGAGATCCTGCGCCGAGAGGGAATCCAGGTCTAATGCGGACTCGAACGGAGGTATGACATGCTGGCCGCTCAGATCACGGCGCCGGAGAAGGTCGAACTGGTCGAGGTGAAAAGGCCGGCTCCAGGCCCCGGCGAGGTGCTGATAGAGGTGGCCGCTGCGGGCATTTGCGGCACCGATCTGCACATCTACCACGGAGAATACGAGGCCGATTATCCCATCATAGCCGGGCATGAGTTCAGCGGTACGGTGGCCGCCGTGGGCGATGGGGTGACCGGGTATCGGCCTGGAGACCGCGTCACAGCCGACCCAAATATACCCTGTAACCGATGTCCGGCCTGCCAGCGCAACGAGCCGAACCAGTGCCACGAGCTGGCCGCAATAGGAGTCACGCGGGACGGGGCGTTTGCAAAATACGTCCTGGCGCCGGAGGGGAATGTGTTCCACATCGGCTCGCTATCCTTTGGCGCCGCCGCGATGGTCGAGCCGCTGGCATGTGTGGTATGGGGCCTCAAGCGGGTGAACGTTCAGCCTGGGGACTCGGCACTCATATTCGGCGCCGGCCCGATGGGCTGCCTGATGCTCCAGGCGGTGCGATGTGCCGGCGCAGCAACCGTGGTCATCACCGACCTGATCCCCTGGCGATTGGAAATCGCCGCCGGGTTGGGCGCCACGGCAGCGCTCCTCGCCGACGATGACATGGATAGGCGCCTGCGGGAGCTGGCGCCGCAGGGCTTCGACATCGTGGCCGATGCCACCGGTCGCCCGGAGGTGCGGGAGCAGGCATTCGAAGACGTCCGGCCCCGTGGTAAGGTCTGGGTCTTCGGCGTCTGCCCGCCGGACTCTACCGCCTGCTTCAACCCCTACCAGGTGTTCCGCAAGGACTTGAGCATCATCGGGAGTTTCGCGGTCTGCCGCACCTTCCAGGAAAGCATCGCCCTGATCCAGAGCGGCGCAGTGCGCGTAGAACCGCTGATCTCTCACCGGTTGCCACTGGAGCAATTCGCCGAGGCATTGGATGTGGCAGAGCACGCACCGGATCGTATGAAGGTGCAGATCACACTCCGATAGGGGCAAGACTGCCGGGCCGCCATACCCGTGTCAGCGGGATACCCCCCCCAAACGGCATCGCCCTGGAAAAGTGGCCAATCCGCCACGGACTGACGCTCCCAGACCGGGACGGCCTGGTATAGCGCCAGGACGCCACCGGTGCCCGCCCGGATCGCAAAGCCGCCCTCAAATGGCATCAGTTCGGCCTCCGCCTCGAACGGTGGCGCGATGGCCCATCCGATCCGCTCACGAACCGTCCCCTCGTCCGGCGATACGCAGCAGGTATCACGCGCCCACGTCCACAGGAAATCGGCGTCAGGCGCCAACAGGCCATCCGGGGCAATCGGCACCTCGACCGGCTCCGAGCGTGTGCTTACCAGCCTCCACCCATCATCGGCGACCACGAACCGCCAGTACATGCCGCCATCACGACGTGTCAGGTGAAGGATCGCCCCGCGTTCGAACTCCTGGCCGCGCATGTTCACCTGCTCGACTTCGCCGACCGGACAGCCCAGTCCGAGGCGCACCCCGTCGCGCGATCCCCAAAAG
>JALXEW010000119.1 GCA_027069285.1 Ardenticatenia bacterium
GTCTGCGGTCGCGGTATGCGTACCATAGGGATTTCATCATGGCTTCGTGGGCGCGGCGGAATAGGCGGTGTTTGGTGCCCCACTGGCCTTCGGTGAGTTTGAGTATGCGCTTGTGCCTGCGTCGGGTGACGACGCCGCCTTTTACCCGTGTCATTTCCGTTCTGCCTCACGTTATCTAGGTGGGTTGGCGCGATATTTGCTCAGGTAGGGAGCCAGCCTGGCGACTCGTTTACGGTCGCGGGCGCTTTCGACTTCCAGCATCCTGGAGTAGAGGCGCTTGGCCCGCTTGGACGCACGACGCCGCAGGTGGCTCTTGCCGCCTTTGGTGCGGACTAGTTTGCCCGACCCGGTGAGCCGGAATCGCTTGGCGGTTGCTTTATGAGTCTTGATCTTGTACTTCCGGTTCTTCGCTTTGCCCACTCTTTTTAGACTCCTTGGTTTGTTTGCCCTTTTGCGAGATCGGCGCCAGGACCATTAACATGGTACGGCCTTCCATGCTGGGTTCCTGCTCGATTATCGATACGTCCGAGAGTTCCTCGGCGATCTCTTTCAGCAGTTTGAGCGCGATGTCCGGGTAGGTGATCTCCCGACCCCGGAATCTGACGCGCACTTTGACTTTCATGCCGTCTTCGAGCCATTTCCTGGCACTCCGCACTTTGAATGAGCGGTGATGCTCGGTGGTCTTGGGGCGGAGTCTGATCTCTTTGACTTCGATTTGTTTTTGTGCACGGCGGGCCTCGCGTTCGCGTTTGGACCGCTCGTACAGGAATTTGCCGAAGTCCATGATCTTGCAGACCGGGGGATCGGCATTGGGAGATACCTCGACTAGATCGAGGTTACGCTCGTGCGCGATCTCAAGTGCCCGGTCGAGCAAGACGATGCCCAGGTTCTCGTTATTCTCGCTGATCAGGCGCACTTCGCGTGCCCTGATCTGTTCGTTGACGCGATAATCCCCAGCGCTTATCCTGACTTACCTCTCTCGCACGCGATTTCAAAGATAAAGAAGCCGCCTAAGCGGCCTTACGCGGGTGGCATTTTACCATACAGGGCGTGTTGCGTCAACGATTTGCCGCCCTCTTCATCTGGCCTCCGGCGGTGTCCGATGGGTATAATCTGGCGGCGCCGTGAGTATGTCTTTGAGGGAGGTTGCTATGGAGTTTTTCGAGCTGATCCAGAGGCGGTATAGTGCGCGGGCCTATAGGCCCGATCCGGTCGAGGAGGAGAAGTTGCAGAAGGTGTTGGAGGCCGCCCGCCTGGCGCCTACGGCTTCCAACAGGCAGCCGTTCCAGATCGTTGTGATCCATACCGAGGGCCGTAAGGAGGAGTTGCTGCGCATTTATAATAAGCGGTGGTTCGTCGAGCCGCCTATTGTGATCTGCGCCTGTGGGCTGCCGAATAGCTGCTGGGTGCGCCGGGACGGTAGGAGCTATCTGGACGTGGACGTGGCGATTGTGATGGATCATTTGATCCTGGCCGCCGCCGACCTGGGCCTGGGCACTTGCTGGATCGCTGCTTTCGATGAGAGGGCAGCCCGTGAGGTGCTGGGGTTGCCGGATGATGTGGTGCCGATCGCTTTCACGCCGCTGGGTTATCCAGCCGATGAGCCAAAGCCGAAGGTGCGCAAGCCACTTTCGGAGCTGGTCCGCTATGAGCACTGGTAGGAGGTTAAGTTGCGTACTGTAGAGTGGAGGGATGATCGTCTCTTTCTCGTCGATCAGCGGAAGCTCCCCTGGAAGTTGGAGTATCTCTCGCTGGAGGGGCCGGATGCTGTGGCGCGGGCTATTTCGGATATGGCCGTGCGCGGAGCTCCTGCGATCGGTGCTGCGGCGGCGTTTGGGATGGCGCTGGCCGCTCGCGTGGCCCTATCCGACGGGTTGGTGGGGGAGCTGTTGCGCGAACGTCTCCAAGGGGCTGCCGAGATGCTCAAGTCCTCGCGGCCTACGGCTGTCAATCTGGCCTGGGCGGTCGAGCGTCAGATGCGCCTGGCGGAGAAGGTGGGGTATTCCGAGCCGGGCGCGTTGGCGGATGCGCTTTTGGCGGAGGCCCAACGTATTGCGGATGAGGATGTCGAGGTCAACAGGCGTATGGGCCGCTACGGCGCCGACCTGATCGAGGACGGGTTCACCATCTTGCACCATTGTAATACCGGGGCGCTGGCAACCGTTGATTACGGGACGGCCCTGGGGGTGATCAGGGCGGCGCATGAGCAGGGTAAACGCATCCACGTGCTGCTGGATGAGACGAGGCCCCGCCTTCAGGGGGCGCGTCTGAGCGCGTGGGAGTTGAAACAGTTGGGCATTCCGTTCCACATTATCGCCGATAACGCAGCCGGGCATTTTATGCGCACCGGCCAGGTGGACCTGGTGCTGGTGGGCGCGGATCGCGTGGCCGCAAATGGGGATGTGGCCAATAAGATCGGCACGTATAAGTTGGCGGTGACCGCCAGGGAGAACGGTATCCCGTTCTATTCGGTGGCTCCCACGTCCACTATCGACCTGAGTATCGCCACCGGCGACGACATCCCGATAGAGGAGCGAGACCCGGCGGAGGTGAGGACGGCGTTCGGCCATCCGATAGTGCCGGATGATTATCCGGCTTTGAATCCGGCCTTTGATGTGACGCCGCATCGCTATCTGACCGGCATTGTGACCGAGAACGGTATAGCTTATCCGCCGTTTGGCGTGAATCTGCGCCGCGCAGTCGAAGGCTCGCTTTGAGGAGTGTGAGATGGGCAAGATACACGATGTGGTCATCAAGCCGCTGATCACTCATAGTGATGATAGGGGGTATTTCCGCGAGATACTCCGCGACGATGATGGCCTTTTGAGCCGATTTGGGCAGACTTCGATCACCAAGACGTATCCTGGGGTGATCAAGGCGTTTCACTGGCATAAGCACCAGGACGATCTGTGGTACGTGGCGGATGGGATGGCCCGTGTGGTGCTTTACGACCGGCGACCGGACTCTCCCTCTTATGGCGAGACTCAGGTTATCTACGCCGGGGAGGATAATCCGGTGTTGATCTTGATCCCGGCAGGGGTGGCACATGGGTATCAGGTGCTGGGGGTGAAGCCGGTGCTGCTTTTCTATCACACCACGCGCAGTTATAATCGCGAGAATCCCGATGAGGAGAGGATTCCTTTTGACGATCCGACTATAGGGTTCGACTGGTCTATAAAGAACAGGTGATTATGGGTGAGAAGTTGCTCGGCGGGGTGATATGGGATCTGGACGGGGTGCTGAGCGATAACGCGCCATTGCATTACCGCGCGTGGGAACAGGCGCTGCGCGAGCATGGTGTGGAGTTCGATCCGACGGTCATCCGGCGGACTTTTGGGCAGAATAATCACAGTATCCTGGTGGCCGTGCTGGGTGATTCCTGGAATGCCGCTGCGGAGGAATCTATCGCCACCCGTAAGGAGGAGCTTTTCCGGGAGATGGCACGCGCCGGGGTCGAGCCGCTGCCCGGTGCCGTCGAGTGGCTGAGGCGTTTGCACGGTTGGGGATGGAGGCAGGCTATCGGCTCGTCAGCGCCTATGGAAAATATCGAGGTGGTGCTGGAGGGGCTGGGTGTGCGGGGGTATTTCGATGCTTTGTGCTCCGGTGACGGGTTGCCTGCCGGGAAGCCCGATCCGGCTATTTTCCTCATGGCCGCAGAGAGGTTGGGGCTGCCACCGGAAAGGTGCATAGTGGTCGAGGACGCACCGGCAGGAGTCGAGGCGGCCCGCCGTGGCGGGATGCGGTGTATCGCGGTCACCACGTCTCGCCCGGCTTCGGAGTTGGCGGACGCGGACGTGGTGGTGGAAAATCTGGCCCTGTTGCCGGAGGATACGTTTGCTCGTCTGCTGGGCCGTGGTTAGACGTGGGTTCGGATCGGGGCTGTAGTGCGCAACCCGACCCCAGGCAAGGTGTTGGTATGCATGACAAAGCAGCATAGCCCGGACGAGAGAGGCGACTTATCGCCCGAGGAAGAGGCCGAGCTGGTCGAGCGGGCCAAGAACGATCCGGAGGCGTTCGGCGAGCTTTATGAGCGGTACGTCGGTCGCATATATAGTTATGTTTACTATCGAACCGGCAACCGACATGACGCCGAGGATTTGACCGCGCGGGTTTTCCAGCGGGCACTGGCACACATAGGTGATTACGTCAATCGCGGTGTGCCGTTTTCGGCCTGGCTCTACCGGATCGCGCATAATCTGGTGGCGAACTGGCATCGCGACCGTAGCAGACGCGAGGTGGTGCCGCTTGAGGATTTTGTGGTCGGCCACCTGGGCCAGGAGCCACCGGATCGGGCCATCGAGAAGCAGGAGGAGGAGGCGATGCTCCTGGATGCGATCCGCCGCCTCCCAGAGGATCGCCAGCAGCTCCTCATCCTGAAGTTCGTCGAGCGGCTGTCTAACGCCGAGATCGGGCGCATAATGGGTCGCAGCGAGGGGGCGATAAAGTCGCTCTATCATCGGACGCTTTTGGCGCTCCGGGAGATGCTGAAGGAGCAAGGTGGGGGCGTCTCTCGTGACGGGCGACCCACCGATGGTGATTTTAAGGAGTGATGTTGTGACCGGTATGTCCGATAGGTCCCTGGAGGAGCTTTTGGCCGAACATGCGGATGCGCTTGCCGCCGGTAGGGTTGATGCGGATTTGTGGGAGGATGCGGAGCCGGATGCCAGGGAGTTGATGACTCTCGCGCGCGATGTGAGCCGGGTTTTGACGCCGGTCTCTCCCTCACCCAGGTTCGTGTCGCGCTTGAGGCGTGAGTTGGTCGGCCAGGGGGAGCGCCGGGTGTTCCCCTATATCAAAGTGCGGATGCCGGGCGTGCGAGTTAGTTGGGAACAGGCCCGCCGCCGCATCCAGGATGTGCTGACCGGGCCATATCTGGCGGGTGCTATCGGGATGGTTGCCCTGTTGGCCCTCGTTTTGGTCAGGCTCCGCTCCCTGCAATCCGCTTTGGCCAGGGTGCGCCTGCCTTTTGGCAGGCAGAGGTCTGCGGTTACGGCCTGATTTTTTCTCCTCACTGCGCCGACCGGTGAGGGGGTCGGCGCAGTGATTCAATTTTCGGATGTTTAGAGGAGGGGATTCGAATGGGCGAGCGATATGCGAAGATAGTCGGATGGGGCAAGTATGTGCCGGAACGTGTGCTGAGCAATCACGATCTTGAGCAGATGGTTGATACTTCTGACGAATGGATCACCACACGCACCGGCATTAAGGAACGCCGCATCAGGGGGCCTGATGATACCACGTCCAGTATGGCGGTGGAGGCGTCAAAGCGGGCACTTGAGGTGGCCGGGCTTTCGCCAAAGGATATTGATCTGATCATCGTGGCCACTTCCTCGCCTGATTATCTGCTGCCATCGGTCGCCAGTATCGTACAGGATAAACTCGGCGCCAGGTGCGGGGCGTATACGCTTGTGGCGGCCTGTTCCGGATGGGTTTACGCGCTGGTGGATGCCCATCAGTATATTGCCAACGGGGCTTATGATACGATCCTGGTTGTGGGGTCGGAGATCATTTCGTTTGCCGTGGACTATACCGATAGGACTACTTGTGTGCTCTTCGGCGATGGGGCGGCGGCGGTGGTTTTGCAGGCCAGCGAGGAGCCTGCCGGGGTGCTGAGTTTTGAACTCGGTTCTGATGGCTCCGGCGCGGAGTTTCTTTATGTGCCGGGATGCGGTTCGGCTAATCCGCTTAATGAGCATACTTTCGAGCGCCGTGAGCAGTTTATTCGCATGAATGGGCCGGAGGTTTTTAAGTTCGCGGTGCGGATTATCGCCAGTTCGCTCAAGCGCGTGATCGGTAAGGCCGGTCTGCTGCCGGATGATATTGCTTTGTTCATTCCCCATCAGGCCAATGCGCGGATTATCGAGGCGGCGGCCAGGTTTATGCACCAGCCGATGGAGAAGTTTTATATTAACCTGGATCGATATGGGAATACGTCCGCTGCGTCGGTTCCTTTGGCGCTGGTGGAGGCTTTGGAGGAGGGGCGTTGTAAGCCGGGCGATAAGGTGGCTATGGTCGCGTTTGGCGCCGGCCTGACCTGGGCTGCAGCGGTGGTGCAGCTCGGCACCGGTGAGCTGTCGCCGGCTTATCAGTTCTTCTCGCTGGGACGTGCACGTTACCTGGCGAAGAAGGCCGCTTATGCCGTCCAGGATGCGGCGCAGGCTGCCCTTTTGCCGCTTTATACGTTCGTGCAGAGGCGGGGCCGCAGGAAGAGGCGTAGGAAGTAGCGCCGGGACTTATTACGGTGCAGGGGCGCCCAAAAGGCGCCCCTGCTGATTCTGTCTCCGGTTTGTCGGTGGGGTTATGCCACCGGGGATGTTTCGGTT
>JALXEW010000120.1:0-2883 GCA_027069285.1 Ardenticatenia bacterium
CCACAGGTCCCTCCGCCCATAATGCCGCCAGAAAGGCCGCCCTCACCATCCGCATCCCCCACCGTCACGACCCAGGCGAAACCGAGATGCCCACGGTGCGGCTCAACCGACCTGGGACGTGGTTACCTGGTGGAACATGGTCACAAGTTCCGGCACGTCCGCTTCGCAGTGGCAAGGTTACCGCTCTGGCGGCTGAGTTGGTTTCTCAGGCCGTGGCGAGCGCTGGCAAAGGTCGAGGCCGAGGTTTGCCGATCGTGTGGGGCGATCACCCTGCTGGTTGATCCGGACGAGCTGGCAAGGCTGGAACGCAGATTCGGCAAGTAGCGATCACGCACCGGTCAGGCGCTTGCGCCAATTCAGCAGCGTTTTGATCAGGCGCTGACGCATGGTCGGCTTTTTGATGGCCTGGATGCCGGCCTCATAGGTGGCCATTCCCGCCTGGCGCTGGCCGGCTTTGAACTGTAGCTCCCCCAGGGCAAGCAATGTCTGGCCGTATAGCTCCTCTTCACCCAGTGCCTTGAGGATGTCGGCTGCCGAACGGTAATGCGTCATGGCCTGCTCGATCTGCCCGATCTTGGCATAGAGGCCGCCCAGGTTGCCGATCACTTGCGCCTCGCGCTTCCGATCGCCGAGATCGCCGAAAATCCGCCTGGCGTCCTCAAATGACCTGATGGCCTCTTCCAAACGACCCATTGAGCGATAGGCCACGCCCAGGTTATTCAACATCTCGCCGACCGACGCCCTATCCCCACGCGCCTCGAAGGCCGCTCTGGCCTGCTCGAACGCTTTTACCGCCTCGTCGAGTCGCCCGGATTCGAAGAGGCGTAGCCCGTTATCACGCAGTTCCTCAGGTGTGCTCATCTGATCCCCCTAATAGGTGATGTCCAGGATTCCCTCCGCTATCGCCCGCAACTCGTCCACCGACATACGGCTCAGCTTCAGCGCCAGTTCCAGATAACTGCGGTTTACCGGCTGTACCACGAATCTGCGTAACTCATCGGGCATCTGGGAGAAGAGTTTGAATTCCTCCTGCAATTCCAGCCACTCACCCAGCCTGCTGGAATTTTCCAAAAAGTACGAGAGCGTCACCCCCACGGCAGACGCTATGGTGCTCAACTCCGTCATCGGTATGGGTTCCAGGCCAAACTCGTAGGCCATTATGCGATCCGGGGAGATGCCAACCGCTTTGGCCAGGTCTTCCTGCGAAATGCGGGCCTTTTTTCGGGCCTTGCGCAGTAATGCGCCTATCACACGTTGGCGCAATGCGACGAAATCATCGCGCGGGACTTGCCTTTCCTCACGTTGGGCCGATATGGTCTTGCTACCCCAGAAATGGCTCACCGGCACTTCCAGGAACCATGCCAATATCTCCAGCTCCGGCAACGACGGCGACCCGCGCCCGAATTCCCATCCCAGGTACTCATCCTCCGAAATCCCAACTGCTTCCGCACACTCTTTAGGGGTTTTATCGGCTGCCAGCCTGGCATCCCGTAACAGGACGCCCAGCATCTTCGCCTTGAGCGTGTAAATCTCGTCGAACGATTTAACCGGTGTGGTCGGCGGCGCGCTTGCGGCCTTCTGCCTGAAACGTTTGGCGATGTCCCCAAACCCCAGATCGCTCGTCATCACGCCCTCCTGAACGTCACGATACGGCGGGTTCATTATAAACGCACTCTTAAACGCATACAAGCGCGGATCACTTCCCTGATAACTCCGGTCCAGAATCCACATCCCCAGGCGATGTGCATCGTGGCAAAGGCGAGCGGGAGACGCACCAGTACATCCCAACCCGTACAAGAGGCCGTCAGCACCGAGGCGATGAGCAGGGCAAGCACGTAGCTGACGCCGACAATCGCCAGCAAAGCCCGTCCCCAAATGCAAAAAGGCGCCCCGATCGCTCCGAAAACCAACCCGGCCACCAATGCCGGCGCAGCCAAATGCCTGGGACGAACCGAATCGGGATGCTTTGCAAGTACGGCAGCCTTCCACACCCCGTACTGGAAGTATTGCCGCCATAGCGCCCCAAGCGACTGCCTGCCGTAATATTCCGAGCGTATCCGTGGGTCGTAGTATATGCGCCCGCCGGCTTTGCGCAGCCTGAAGTTAAGCTCGTAGTCTTGATTCCTCACCAGGGACTCGTCGAACCCGCCAACCCGCTCCAATGCCTCCTTAGGCCAGGCGCCCATGTATACCGTATCCACATACCCCGCTTTGGCGCTGTAATGGAATCGCGCAGGCACCCCAAACGGTGAGCGGGCAGCAGCGGCAATTGCCATCCCCATCGGCGTGATCCCTTTCGGACGCATTGGGCCGCCGACGTTTACCGCTCCGGTCTCCCGCAAATCCCGCACGCAGATGCGAATATAATCCGGCGCTATGATCGTATGCCCGTCCACACGCACGATGATCTCCCCCCGCGCCCGACGGATGCCGATGTTCATCGCCACGGGCACGATCCTCTTGGGATTATCCAGGAGCTGTACCCTCGGATCGCTCGCGGCTATGCGCTCGACCAGCTCGCGTGTGCCGTCATCGGAGCCGCCATCCACCACCAGCACCTCGAACCGATCCGGCGGATAATCCTGCTCCAAGACGGCGTAGATGCTTCGTTCGATAAAATCGGCCTCGTTGAGAACCGGCATGATCACGCTGACGAACGGCCAATCATCATCCACTGCCGGTCACCTCCCGATAAATATCAACCGTAAGCTCCGCAGCACGTCCCCACCCGAACCGGCCTTCCGCCAATTCCCCGGATCTGGCGCCAAAGCGCTCACGCAATTCGCGGTCGGCCAGCAATCGGGCAAGGGCAGCAGCCAATGCATCCGGGTTTGCCGATGGCACCACGAACCCGTTACGCCCATCCTCCACGGTCTCCGCCAG
>JALXEW010000120.1:2893-20621 GCA_027069285.1 Ardenticatenia bacterium
CACCACGACCGGTTTCCCATAGCGATAAGCCGTCATAAGCACACCGCTCTGACTCGCCTGGCGATAGGGCAGGCAAATCACGTCCGCAGCGGCGAAGTAGATCGGCACCTCGTCGCCCGGCACGAACTCGAACCGGGCGATCACCATGTCCTCAAGATCATAAGCCGCCACCGCATCCAGATAGACGTCAGGCGACCCCTCCGGGCGCCCGGCGATCAGCAGCCGCAGATTTGGGAAATCCGCCTTCAACTTCCCCGTCGCCTCGATCAAGTCGCCAAGCCCTTTATACGGCTTGATCAGCCCAAAGAACAGCACCACCGGGCCATCGCCTTCGATCCCAAGTATCCTGCGGGCCTCTCGCATCGGCGGCGGATCGAGACTCTCGAAAAGCGGCCCGTGTGGCACCACCTTTACCCGCTCCGGAGCCAGGTTCGCCCTTTCCAGCAACTCCTGTCGATTCTGCTCGGCGTGCACGATCAAAACGTCCGCCGCCCCGTAAAGCGGCCTCATATCCGCCAGTCGGGAGAAGGATGCCGCCCTGGGCATCGTATCATGCACCGTCAAAACCAATGGTACATCAGCCGCCATCGAGCGTACCACCGGCGCATCCAGAAAGGGCAGCCACGTCCACTGCACGTGCAGGATGTCCGGCTTTTCCCGCCGAAATTCCCGCCAAAGCCGCCGTAAATCGAACGGATATACGGCCATCCTGGCCAATCGCCGTAACCAGGGCCTGCGCCGGAAGAAGCCCGCCATCATCCCAACCGGGCCAAAGAAGAAGTAGTCCGAAAACCGATCCGCAAGCGGCACACGATCGTATAAAAAGCGAGAGGTGAGCAAACGTACCTCAATGCCCATCCCGGTTAGCGCCCTGACCAGGCTCACGTCGTAATACGGCGTCATTGCCGCCGGATCGAGCATCCACACCCTCATCGGTATCGCCAGACCTCGATCAATGTGGCGAAGTAAGACCGGAGACGTATCCCCGCATCCCCACCTGAGCCGGACACCAGCTGGACGGCGCGTATGGCCGATTTGAGCACAAGCTCGGCGGTGAAGCCCATCTTCAGCGCCCATACCGCCCCCCATCGCCCGCGCTTGCGGAAGTAGTAAAGCGGGCTGATGTGATGGCTGCGTATTTTGAGGGGCACGTAACGCGAGACGGTGCTGGATTCACGATGAGTCACGGCGGCAGAGGGCAGGTAGAACACCCGCCAACCGGCCACCCGCGCCCGATCGCAAAAATCCGCCTCCTCGGCAAAGAGGAAAAAGCCCTCGTCAAAACCGCCGATCTGCTCGTAAACTTCTCGGCGGAACATCAGGCATGATCCCTGTACCCACCCCACCTCAAAAGGCTCCGCATAACTTTCGCACATCGCGCGATAGCGCCCGTTGAGCAGGTACGGAAACAGGCGGCTCAGCCCAAGATACTGCCAAAGCACCGTCGCGACGCTATATGGTGGCCTCGCCGTCAACGCTATCTCCCCGTCACTATCATAAGTACGCGGGCCGACGATCCCAACCGGGGGATTCTCGTCCAGAAAGCCCACCATCTCCCCAAGCGCACCCAGGTGCACCGCTACATCTGGGTTCAGCAGTAAGATGTACCGCCCATCAGCAACCTGCAATCCGCGATTGACCCCGGCTGCAAATCCACGATTCTCCTCGCACGCGATCAGCCGAATATGCGGGAACGCCCTGGCGATCAAGTCCGGTGTCCCGTCGTCGGAGGCGTTGTCCACCACTATCACCTCCGCATCCCCCGCCGAATCGTCCTCAAGGGCCGAGCGCAGGCAATCCAGAACCATCGGCCCGGAGTTATATGTCACCACGATCACCGAGAGCGTCCGGCCCACCCTGCCATTCTCCAGAGTTTTACCACTGCGTCTGCGGCTCCGGGGCCGATCAGGCTCAGTGCCCATATCACGTACAGCGGCAGGTACCACGGAACCTCGCGCATCCCGCGCAGAAGGCATTCCCGCGCCCGCCGGACGTGGCCGGCCCGCAATCGCCCCAGCGCGTGCGAACCGTATATCCTGGCCCGACTGGCGGCGGGGAGCGAAAGGAACGCATCCACCCGGTATATCCGCTCCTGCACCGTCATGGTACTTTCCTCCACCGCAGCCCCACGGCCAATTGTCATCCCGGAATGTTGCCGGTAGAGGCCAACTATCTCATCCAAACACCCGAACTTACAGCGTGACGCCACCCGCAACAGGAAATCCCAATCCTCCCACTTTTCCAATTTTTCATCGAAGTACGGCGGCTCCGGCAGGCAGTCTCGCCGTATCATGATCGCCAGGATCGGGATCGTGTTGTATTTCGCCAGCGCGGGGAAGATGTTCCCCCGCAGACACGGGCCGGTCGCAAGCTCACCGGGGATCGGCCTGCCAGCCGCATCCGCATAGGCCACCTGACCGTATACCACCCCATGATCCGGGTTGGCTTCCAACCACCTGACGCGAGCTTCCACAGAGCCGGGTACCAACAGGTCATCAGAATCCAAAAAGCACACAAAATCGGCCCCGCACCGCTCGATCCCCTCATTGCGCGCGTTCGAACGGCCACGATTCCGCTGTCGGAACGCATATACCGGCGGGGGGTACCCTTGTAAAAGCTCCCATGTCCCGTCGGTCGAGCCGTCGTCCACCACTATGATCTCATCCGGCACACGGCTTTGGGCCAAGACGCTCTCGATGGCCTGGCCCAGCATCTCCGCCCGGTTGTAAGTCGGTATGATCAGGCCGACAGTTGCCGCCATAGGTCTGGCTCCTCGCCTTGCAAGCGCCGCTTCAGCGCGGTAGCCCAATGCCATGTGCGCAATCCCGTGGCTCCATCAAGTATCATCAGTAAGGCCAATAGCGTGCGAGGCCTCATCGGATACAGACGTATCCCGCGCCACAGCTCCCTTATGGCCTCTCTCCGCCTGCCCGCATCCAACAGCGCCCTGCCATGATATATCGCCACGTTTGAATAGGCCTCCCTACGCCAGGAACGCCATTCATCGGGTAGATCGGGCAACGAGAAGAACCAATCGAGTATCATCCGCCAATCGTCGTAGAATCCAGGCCTGGCGGCCACGGTCTTGGCGCCACCGTGGAGTCTTATCCTCGCCCGGATGCCCGGCAGGTAATCCAGCCGCCCCCCGCTCACCACCATGCGAAGCCACCACTCTAAATCCATCATGTAATGCAGGTCCGCCCTCAAAAGGCCAACCCGCTCCATAGCACTCCGCCTCAGGAACATGGTAGGCTGAGGGATACGATGCGGCTCGGTCAGTACCCGCTTCATGTCGAAAGGCAGGCCGGTGATCACGGTGATCGGCTTCCCGGCGGCATCGATCATCTCCACGTCGCCGTAGACCATATCGGCATCGGGATGCGACTCCAGATACCCCACCGACTCGCTAACCGCACCTGGGGTATAAGCGTCGTCACTGCAAAGCCAGGTCACCACGTCCCCGTGCGAACGGCTCAACCCCTTGTTTATCGCGTCACTTTGCCCCGCATCCGGCTCGGTGACCCACCAGGCGATCCTGTCGGCGTACCGCTTGATAATCTCAACCGAGCCGTCGGTGCTGCCCCCATCCACTATTATGTACTCGATGTGAGGGTAGTCCTGGCCCAGTACGCTCAGGATCGTCTGCTCCAGGAACTCCGCCTGGTTCAGCGATGGCGTCACTACGGTCACCAGCGGCCCACTCACGCCTCACCCTCCGTCATCTCCCGGTACAGCTCCAAAAACGCCGAAACCTGTCCATCCAGCGAGAATCTGCTCTCGGCCCTGGCCCGTGAGGCCCCGGCCAGGCGCAAACGCATGGCGTCGTCGCGTAGCACCCTCAGAACTCCTGCAGCAAACGCTTCCGCATCGCCAACCGGCACAAGTAGCCCGGTTTCACCATGAGCAACAAGCTCCGGCACGCCGCCAACTGCGCTCCCCACGACCGGCAAACCGCACGCCATCGCCTCCAACACCGTCAGCGGGCAATTATCCGCCCGCGTGGCATAGGCTAAAACGTCGGCAGCGCGGTAGTAGAGGGCAATCCTGCGCTCGTCCGGCTCGTAGCCACGTATGATCACCCGGTTCCTGAGCGTTGCCTCAACTTCTCTGCCGGTACTCTCACTGCCCAACGAGACCAGATATAGTTTCCCGTCAAAGCCGCGCACTATGCGCCCCAGGGCTTCCAACAGGGTGTCGAAGTCGCGATATGGGCTGCGGGGGCCATCCGGCGCCAGAAAAAGCAATATGACGCCATCATCCGGCAGCCCGAGTGCCTGTCTCGCATCGGCGCTGGGGCCGGGGGAGAAGGTGGCCGTATCCAAGCCGTTCGGTATAAGCCGCCTGGGGAATCGGCATAGGATCGGGCTGCGGGCGGCCAGGTCTAGTAGCCATTGCGACGGCGCGGTCACCCATAAACGCTTTATTTTGCCGAATATCCTCCGCTTGCGACGCCAATTGGCGCCAGAAGTATCACACGCTAAAGGCGGGTAAGCATCCAGGTGTGGACATTCGCCGCATCCTTCGAGCCACCGCGTGCATTCCAACGAGTGCGCGCAATGGCCCGTGAACGTCCACATATCGTGCAACGTCAGCACCGATGGGGCGATGCGAGTCAGGCCCGGCAACCCGGCCAAATCGAAATACCGACCGTGCAGGTTGTGCAGGTGGATCACGTCTGGCAGGTAGGGCATCGCCTTTACGATACTCTCTCGGCCAGGGTAGCTCATGTATTGTATCTGCGTCAATTCCTCGATGACGGCTTTCAACATCAAAAGAGGCTTGCCACGCCGCCGTGGGCTCGTCCAGACTACGCCCGGCTCCCCGGTACGCTTGTGGCCCACGATGAGTACCGAGTCATGGCCGGCGGCCAGATACGCCCGATGTAGCTCCAGCGCTACCTTCTCGGCCCCGCCATACCGATCGGCGGTATTGATCTGCGCTATCCTCACCCGCCAAGCCTCCGTTGCAATCCCAAAGCCCTGGTAAGAGGGGCCAGCGCCTTGCGAACCGGCGTCGGCGTCCTGTGCCATCTGGCCCGCGCTGCTCCAAGTAGCCTCAATACCGCCCGCTTCCAACGGTACGAACGCGAACGTAATAGCCGCTCAACGTCGTCGGTCGGCCTCAGTTCGACGTTCACGCGGCCCTCGACTATATCCCGCCTCAAGCGCTCTATCTCCGGCGGATGCCGCCCGTTAAAACGGCTCAGCCAGGCAGGGAAACGATATTCATTGTGTACCCGGAACGGTCTCCGCAGGCTGAAGTAGGAATCCTCGGCCCACTCTTTCGCGCGACGGCTTTCTTCAGCCCAGGGAGCACGAGAGTAGTACTCACATTTATCGCGCACTTGCTTTGGGAAGACTAATGAGTAGTGGTAAAGCCGTATCCCACGCCGTTCCAATTCGTACCCGCCGACCCATTTCAAGGTTCGCATGTCAAGGCCCCGGTCATCCAGCACCGTCGGCGGGCGATGGGTAGCATATGTGTAGCCCGGCCCCCACTTGAAAACCCGGTGGTATATCTCCGCGCCGTCCTGCAGGTACCAGCTATTGACTATGTAATCGAAGCCGCCCCAAAAGGTCAGTTGCCTGAATGAAACCGCCGTTATCCCAGGATCCTCCGCCAGCATGTCCACCACGGCCTGCATGTCATCGGGCATGTAAAATTCGTCTATATCCACCTGCCATAAGTAGTCGCCGGTGGCACGCCTGGCGTAAGCACGGCTCATCTCGTCCTTCTCGCTCCAGAACCCGTCCCGCGTGATGATCTCCACTTTGTCTTGCGGGTCTTCCTCGGCCTTGAAGCGGTAAAGGGTCTCCAACGTGCCATCGCGGGAATGTCCATCCGGCGTGGCTATCGCGGCGGCGGCCTCCACGGCCCCCTCAACCACGATGATCTGATGCGCAAAGGGATAAAGCGCCCGCAGGTTGTAGCCGGTGAACGGTTCGCCGTTCAGCACTATGATGCCAAATGATATGCGGGGGATAGGTCTCATTCACCCTCGTCACGGATGACGATCACGTCGAATTTGTCACGCCATTCGAACATGGTGGCGAAGAACTCACGACGCCCAAGCGCCAAGCGCCTGAAGGGGTTATCGTATCTGCTGTGTAACATCTCCTCAAAATCGGTCATCCCGGTCCCCTGCCTTTCCCAATCGGTATACTCTATGAAAATGAGGCGATTGCCAAGCCGGTGGACATGCCACTTATGCGAGTAGGTGTAGTTGAGCATTACGTCGGATACCATCGTGGGCACCTCGATAAATCCCGCCGGCGCCACCCGCATGAGTTCGTCACAGGCAGCCTCCGGATCCGGCACGTGTTCCAGGACGTGGGAGCAGACCACGTAGTCGAAGGATTTATCGGCAAAAGGCAACGCCTGCACATCGCAAACCACCAGGGGAAGGCCTTTCTTGAGTACTATAGGATCGCCGCCCCTGTGCGAGTCGTCTGCCAGATAGCGGTCTGCCAGAACAGTCGCGTATGGAAACGGTTGAGAACCACTGCCGATGTCCAGGACACGCTTGCCGCGCAGGTGCCCAAAGTCGAAATAACGGGATTGGTATTCGAAACGGGATGCCGGATATGGCGGCGCTTTGCGCAAAATCTCCAGTCGCAGGCCAACGCGCCTTAAAACAAAGTTCACCGCCCTCAGTAAAAAATCACGTGCTCTCACCTTCAAGCTCCCAAAAGTGATCGACCAGGAAGCTATGCCGGTTATGCTCTCCAGGTGGCAAATGACCGGTTCCGAAGAAGTCGCCCTCGGCGACTTTCAGCGTCCCGGCACGCAAAACCCAGTCGGCTATCAAGCCATCTGCGGTGCCGAATAGGTTGAATGGGTAGTTGCCGGCTGTCAGCGGGAGCCTGGGGATGTGACAATGCACCCACCCTTCCGGCGGCAGCTCATCGAATGAGGAGCCGGTCAACTCCGTCCAGCACATGAACATGTAACGCCCCAGCACGGTGTAAAACGGGATGCTGATCGCCACATTTCTCAAAGGCTTTCCATCACCGGATGTGTACCTGACCGAGATGATCACGTGCTGACCGGAGTATACAATATCCACCGGGTTCCAACCGGCATCGCGCAAGACCACTTCGGTGAATCTGAACGCTCCGTTACCCTCACGGTCATCGCGCTCGGCCAGCGGGATGCCCTGGGCGCTCTGGAATCGCTCGACGTAGGCGGCGATCACCTCGGCGGGGGAGCCGCTTTCGACCAGGTGGCCGTCATCCAGCAGGTAGACCCGGTTACAGAGTCCCTGAATGGCGGCCATATCATGGCTGACGAAGAGGACGGTGCGACCGCCGTGTGCAACATTCTCCATTTTGCCCAGGCACTTTTTCTGGAACGCCAGATCGCCAACTGCCAGAACTTCGTCAACGAGTAATATCTCCGGCTCCAGATGTGCGGCAACTGCGAACGCCAGCCGGACGTACATCCCGCTGGAGTAGAACTTGACCGGCGTATCCACGAATCTCTCCATGCCGGCAAATGCTATGATCTCATCGAATTTCCGCTCGATCTCGGCACGTTTCATGCCCAGGATGGCGCCGCTGAGGTAGACGTTCTCTCGACCGGTCAGTTCCGGGTGGAATCCGGTACCCACTTCCAGGAGCGATCCGACCCTGCCGTGTATCTCGGCGTAGCCCTCGGTTGGCTCGGTTATGCGCGAGAGGATTTTGAGCAAGGTGGTCTTGCCCGCGCCATTACGCCCGATGATGCCGATTACTTCGCCTTTTTCCACTTCCAGGGATACGTCCTTCAGCGCCCAGATGATCTCCCGCAGGTCTGAGGCGCTCGCCGCCCGACCGGTGAGCATGGCCCTCACACGTCGGATCGGCGCCATCATCGAATCCACCAGGACGTCACGCAGCGCCTTATACCTGGCCCGCCTGGCGCCAACCCGATACATTTTGCCGAGTCCTTCAACTCTGACCGCAAGCCTTCCCATATGGACTCCGATGGGTAGTAGGTCCGGCAACGCCCTCAAACCAGTCCCCACGAGTGCCAGGTAACGTTTTAACCCCAGGTGGCCACAGATGCCACCACAGTCGAATACTCAGCATAAGTATACTCCGGATACAAGTCGCTGGCACCCCGCATTTACTAACCGCCCCACGTGGGCTATAATATTTTCAATACCGTGCCCTAGGGGTCACAGGCGGCACTCTATCTGGAACAATAATCCTGGAGAGCCAGATGAGATACACCAATGTCAGCCTATTAAGCCTCGTCTCTATACCTGCATCTAGTGTGGTAATACTCGCGTTTTTCATGTCATGGGTCACCGTCAGCGTTAGCTCGTGTTCCTATAGCGGCCCGATAGAGGTTAGCGGCTATGAACTTGCCACAGGCAAGTACCCCCCGGAGTTAGGGACTCAACCCCCGCAGTTAGGGCAAGAAGTACCAACCGCCCCTTACGCATTGGCGGTACCGTTCCTCTCTCTCTTCGTGTTGGTGCTCGCCGTGACATATGCGTTAACCAATAGAGGTGGGTCATTGCTTGCCATTATGAACATAATGACAGGCTTCATTGGGATAGTGGTCGATGCCATAATATTCGCGAATTTCAAGTCATTCATTAACAGGAATCCAGACATTCAGGTACAAATAGAGTACAAATGGCCACTTGTGCTATCTATAGGCTCGTACATCGCCATGATCATCATAGGAATCTTCAGCCCTAGACGGCGTGAGCCACCCAGAGGTGTTACAATCCTCCGACCGCAGGAACCGCAGCCGCTACTACAAGGGCGCCGCTACCCAAAGTTACCATCAGGCTCTGGCTCTGTCGGAAAGAGGCCGAAATGGGCCAACAAGAGAAAATAAACCAGATTCAGAATAAACCGAATTCAATCCGTCTTCTGGAAAAGAAGAAGATTCCATATAAGGTATTCGAGTTCCCGCCGGATATACATTCAGCCGAAGGGGTTGCAGAGGCAGTGGGAGTGCCGCCTGAGATCGTTTTTAAGAGTTTGATCGCTATCGGCCCGGATGGAAGCCCGGTCATCGCGCTGATACCCGGCGGTAAGAGATTGAACCTCAAGAAGCTCGGCTCCCTACTGGGGGGCAAAAAAGCCAAGATGGCATCACACGATGATGCCGAATATCTCACGGGGCTGAAAGTCGGTGGTATATCCGCCCTATCCCTCATCCACAAAAAGTGGCCCGTTTTCATCGACGCAAGCGCCCTGGAGCATGAGTGGATATTAGTAAGCGCCGGGGTACGCGGCCTCAACTTAGGTATCCAAACGAAGCAACTCATAGACCTGGTAAAGGCCAGAATCGAGGAGATAGGAATGCGAGATGAAAAGGCAACCGGTGAGATGAACTATACCAGCCCCCCTCGCACTACCAAGTAACCAATTGTTTCAAACCAGGCTCCAAAGGCTCACCGTTTCGATGTGGAAAGTTTGGGGGAACATGTCGAACGGGCGGATCGAAAGGGGACGATAGCCGGCACGGGCCAATTGCGCCGCGTCACGCGCAAACGTGGCCGGGTCACAGGAAATGTAGGCGATTCTGGCCGGTCTGAGCGTCAACAGGGCGGCCATAGCTTTTTTGCTCACCCCCCCGCGAGGTGGATCGATCACCGCTATATCGTACCTCTCGTCGAGATCGGGCAGCACGTCCTCAACGGCTCCCTCGTAAATGTCAACGTTATCGAATTCGGACAGGTTCACCTCGGCATCCGTCACCGCCGGGGGATATGACTCGATGGACGTGACCAACGAGGCCCCCTCGGCCAGAAACGCGGTGAAGAGGCCAACGCCGCTATACAGGTCAAGGACGGATTCGGTGCCCTGCAAGTCAAGCAGGCCCAGCATTTCACTTATCACCGCCTCGGCAACCGGGATGTTCACCTGGAAAAATCCGCCCGCCGTCACCCTGAAGCGCCTGCCGCGCACATCATAGGTGGTCGTGGTGGCCCCGACCAGGTTCAGAGGTACGTTATCGTGAAGCAGCACGTTTACCGATACCGGCAGGTCGATTTCCATTTCGGGCAACTCATCCCGCTCCAGCATCAGGATAACCATCACGTCGCCACCGGAGCCGACTTGCAGACGCACTTTGCCAATCGGCTCGAAGTCCAGCTCCAGCTGTCCCAGCATCTCCACCAGCTCCGGTCGCAGGATCGGGCATTCATCCAGGGGCACTACGTGCGAGTGATCCGCGCTCCAAAAGCCCAGGCGGCCATTCGATGTCAGGGCAAATGTGGCGTGCACCCTATATTCCCACGGCGACGGCGACGGGACCGGCTCTCCTATCAGGTCGGTTGCCCCCTCGAATCGCCCGATCCGCTCCATCTGATCCGCCAGCACATGCCGCTTGAATCCGGGTTGCGCCCGATAGGCTATATGCTGCCACTGGCACCCGCCGCAGATGCCAAAGTGCCCGCAAAGCGGCTCGACTCTATCCGGCGACGCCTCAATTACCTCCTCGACGGTGGCGTAGGCGAATCGGCCTTTATCTTCATAAATAGAGACTTTAACCAGTTCCCCAGGGACACCATAAGGCACGAAGATCACACGCCCACCGTGACGGCCCAAAGCGTATCCGCCGTGGGCCATTCCGGTCAGCTTCAATTCAAAAACCCCGCCATTTTCCACCGGAGTTTTCACTCGGATGCGGCCTCAGTCTCAGTCTCGGTGGCTACCGGCATGGTGAAGTGGAAGGTGGAGCCTTTACCCAACTCGCTTTCCACCCAAATCCGACCGCCGTGCAATTCTACCAGATTCTTGGTGATATTCAGGCCCAGCCCGGTGCCTGGGGCCTGTCTGACCAGGGGATTTTCACTGCGGAAGAATTTCTGGAAGAGGTTCTGCAAATCCTCTTCCGACATCCCGATCCCGGTATCGCTTACCCAGCAGTGCACTACTTTGTCGGGGCCGTCATCATCCCATTGGTTATCCACCGACTCTGCCGAGACGGTGATCGTGCCCCCCTCCGGCGTATACTTGTACGCATTGGAAAGCAGGTTGGTAAATATCTGGATCAGGCGGGTCTGGTCTGCCATCACCAGCGGCAGATCGTCCGGCACTTCCACTATCAGGGTCTGGCCTTTGGCCTCGATCTGCGCCTGAACCGATCTGAGGGATTCTTCCAGGGCAGAGCGAACCGAGATCGGCGATTTTTCCAGCCTTAGCCGCCCGGTCTCGATCCTGGTCACATCCGCCAGGTCACTGACCAGGGTCTTCATGCGCTCGACGTTGGTACGGATGGTCTCCAGGAACTGACGCTGCATGTCATTGACCGGGCCAACTGCGCCTTTGATGAGCAAATCGGTGTAACCGCTGATCGAGGTCATCGGGGTCTTCAGTTCGTGCGACACCAGGCCGACGAACTCGGATTTGGCCTCGTTCGCTTCTTGAAGGTCGCGGAAGAGCCGGGCGTTGACCAGGGCCGGGGATGCATGTTCCGCCAGACGGATTACAAAGCTCAGGTCTTCCTCGTCAAGGACACCGGGTTCATCGCTTTCCAGGGCTATCACTCCCATCACTTTCCCGCCGCTGCGGAGTGGCACGGTTAATTGGGATATGGTATCCGGGCACATCTCATAGTAATCCGGGTCAGACCGGACATCTTCTACCAGCTCCGGCTCACCGGTGCGCACCACCCTGCCGACTATTCCCCTATCCGTCGGCCAGAGTTTGCCGCTATATTCGTTCATCTTGTCCCCGTAACCACGGTCGGCCACCACCACAAGTTTTTCCGGATCATCGGAGGCCAATACCACTGCCCCCGCCGACGCGCCGGTCACTTTCATCGCCCAATCCAGGGTCAGGCCGATGATGCGATCCACGTCCAGCCCGGCATTCAATTCACGGTCGATCCGCTGGAGCATGTCCAATTCCTCCACGCGCCGGGCCAATGCCTCATCGGTGCGGGTGAAGAGTCTAGCGTTTTCGATCGCAATGGCGGCCTGTCCGGCGAATGTGGTCAAAAGCTCGGAATCCTCTTGGCGGAAGCCGGTACCATCCTTTTTGTTGATCACTTCCAGGACGCCGATCACGCGGGAATGGGCGATCAACGGCACGGCCAGCAAAGATTCGGTCACAAAGGCCGTGCTTTTGTCAACGCCGGAGAACCATCTGGGATCGCGCCTGGCGTCGTTAACGATGATCGGTTCGCCAGACTCGGCCACCTTTCCGACCACGCCGGTGCCGGCAGGCAGCCTGGAGCCGACTAATTCGTGCCCAACCGGCCCTGTGACTACCCGGAACACCAGCTCCCCGGTTTCCTCATCCGTCAATATCAGCGATCCGGCCTCGGCCTGGAGTATATCAACCGCGCTTTCCATAATGAGGTTCAACAACTCGTCAACGTTAAGGGTGGACGAAAGGCGGTTGCTTATCTCGTTCAGCGCGGCCAACTGCCTGGCACGTTTCTCCGTTTCCATGAACAGGCGGGCTTTGTCGATCGCAGCAGCCGCCTGATCGGCAATTGCCCAGAAGACTTTCAGCTGATCGTCGGTGTACGTATGGCCCGGCCTGGTGGTGGCGACCGCTAAAGCCCCCAAAGTGCCCGATCCGGCGTTGAGCGGCACTCCCATCCATGCCCGCAGGCCTTTTTCCAGCGGCGGCACATCCCGATAGGCACATTCCTTCATGTAATCATCCGTCCGGATCGGGCGCCCTGTCCGCACTACCTCTCCGATCAGCCCGTGGCCCATCGGCCACCGCTCGCCTTCCCGCTCCGCGATCCTATCGTCATTTTCCAGGTAGAAGGCATACTCCAGCTCATCGGCTTCCTCATCGTAAAGCACGATGAAGAAGTGCGTGGCGGTGAGCACTTTGGTGGTCTGGGCGTAGATCAGCTCCAGCAGATCGTCAAATTCTATGGTGAAGTTAACCGCCTGCGAGACCTGGCTCAGTACGTTTAGCTCGCGCACCCGTTTTTCCAGGTCGGCGATCACCCTGGCCCGCTCCACCGCCAGGGCGGAACGCTGTGCCAAAGACTCCACGAATCTGAGGTCGTCAAAGGTGTAGGGGTCACCTGAGCGCCTCGGCCCCACCGTGATGAAGCCGATCAGCTCATCTCGTCCTCGCAATCCGGCCAACACCGAGGCCCCTAAAACCGCTAAACGCGCCCAATCCCCTGCCAATTCCGGCGGTAAAGGCTCGTCCAAAGTCAGGTAAAGTACCGAACTCCTGCGGCGGAGGTTGCTGACCAGGCCCCCATCCTGCGCAAATCGCACGTCTGTATCCGGGCGGGGGTGCCCGTGAGCCACGTAATCGCCGCTTTCGGGGTCTTTCAGAAAGACGAAGACGTTGCCCGGCATCAGCGCGTCACGGATCTGTTCTTTGAGGCAATCCAACACTTCGTCAAGGTCTGTGGCAGTGGTGAGGTGGCGGCTGAATTCTTCCAGGCGGGCTTGATATGCCCTCCTGGCGCGGAAGTAAACCGAATCCACCAGCGCTTGTAACTTCTCCCTCACCGGCATGAACACAAGCGCTACTATGAATACCAATACCGAAACCAAGACAGGATTTCCCGCCAGTTCGACAATCGCGCTGCCGGTCAACAGGCTGACCCCGGCCACTAACATGGTATAGCCTATCACCACCCCGGCTCCCATAAGCCCGTAGACCAGTCCCCGGCTGATCATCCGGTCGGTATCCAGCAGCCGGTATTGCAAGATCGAATAGGCCAGCGAGACGGGGAATATCAGGTAAAACGGGGCCACGCCCGCCACCGTGATCTCCAAAGGCGGCGTGTTGAGGAGTGCCTCTAAGGCCACCCCTAAAATCCACAGCCCAACCGGTGTAAAGGCAACTGCACTCCCGATCAGTACCATGCCGCTTTGCTCGCGTACCATTGGCGATCCGGCCCTGGCCCTGCGCCAGACCATCGCGGCGATCATGCTCAGGAAGCTGGCGGCGGTGAAGAGCAGGCCGGCAGACCAGCCCAGGTAGTAAGCGCGGGGATCGGGGCCGTAGAGGTTGCGGAGCGCATAAAGCGAGATCAGCAACGCCGGGACAAGCGGCACCCATCGCAAAGCAGGGTATTTGCGTGACCAGGCCGGCTCATAGGGGAATGTGATGGCAAAGACGCCCATAGTGCCGCCAACCATCGGCAGGCAAAACGTCCAGAGCGATACCAGCGAGTGCGATGTGTAGTTATCAAAAAGCCCGGCGATCACCACGGCCATACAGGCGCTCATCAGCCCGAATACGCGCCCTACCATCTGGCTCCGCCTCATCCAAAAGACTACGGCGCCCAGGATGAGGAAAACCAGCCCCACTATGTACTCCATCAGGAACCAGTAAAACAGCTCGGCCAGGGTGAACTTCCTGATCTCCGTCTCGAACTCGCATTCCGAGGTGGCCGGGAAGCCGGATATATCCCCCAAATCCGGGCATGTAAATCCATCCGGTATGCGCTCCAGATCGGCTTCCGAGCCGAACCAGCGCTCGAGCCGCAATGTAACACGAGCCGGAGGTCTGTATCCGGCAATCAGCTCTCGCAGTTCCCTTTGCGCGACCAACGGGTCGGAGCTGAGACGATGGCCGTCAACCGAGACGATCCTGTCGAATCCGCGCTCGGTGCCATCCCACGGGGTGCTGAATTCAACCGGCGCGGCGTCAAATATCTGGGTATGGGTGACCAAGCCGCCCAGAAATGGCCCGGATGCCCATCTGACCGCCTCTACCGCGTATATGCCAAAGCTCACCGCCGCCCAGAATAACGAGAAGAGCACTACCACCGTCGCCGCCGCATCCATCAGACGGCGCCAGCTCACCCGGCGCGTCCGGGCAGGTTGTGACGCGCTCATCATCCCCGTCTCGGTTGACACTACTCCCATTGATGTATCCGTTAGCTTTCGTTGTTACTGTGTGGTTTCCCACAATCGGCATTGTAGCACAGGCGAATTATCCGCGCTATGCCGTCGGCGACGGCGCAGGATAGAGTTTATCAACCTTAAGGCGCGAATCCGGCCATCTGCGGCGGGGAACCGTATGGAAAGCGTCATGTAAGCCCATTTACAACGGGGTAAAATCTCAAGATGATGATCCCGATACTGACCCTTGAGCAAATACAATGGCTGGGCTACGCGGGCTTCCGCATTCAGGGTCCGCCGCTGATCTATGTGAATCCCTGGAGGGTGACTCGCGGCCCCTTTAACGCCGATGCCATCCTCATCACACATGAGCACTACACCTATTTCTCGCCCGGCGACATTGCCAAGCTGCGCGGGGATGAGACGCTGGTCATCGGCCCCCCTGCGGTGATAGATCAGCTGAGCGGACATGGTATCACTTTGCGCCCCTGGCAAAGCCTGCCCCTCGGCGACGATGCATCCGTGCGGGCCGTCCCGGCACAGGCCGAGATCGAACCCGGCGCGGGCTATAGGGGCCTTAACTATATAATCTCCACCGGCTTTTACGATATATTCTACGCGGGCGAGCTCGGATTCGTGCCCGATACCGTGTGCGATATAGCCATATTGCCGATCGGGCACCGGGCAACCGGCGGCCCGGATATGGCCTTAGCTGCGGTGGAACAACTCCGCCCCAGATGGGTCGTGCCGTGTATATATAACCTATCAGGCTTCGCCAGCGAGCCGGAGGATTTGCAGTACTTCATCCAGCACTGCGAGGGATTGGCAGAACCTATAATGCCGCACCGCAGCCGCTGGTAAAAAGCCATATGCCCCAGGAAGAAGAGGAAGCCCCGGAAAAGGCCCTCGAAGAAATCACCGAGGAACTCCCGGAAGAAGAGGAGGCCATAGAGGAAATCGAGGCCCCTCCACCACCGCCCAGGCCTCCGACGGTTGGGCGTGCCTACGGGGCGATATGGGGGTTCGTCGGCGCCGCCTTGACCATACTCTCCGTCCCGCCGCCCGATTCGCCGTTCAAGCGGATACAGTATTTCATCACGCTCACCGGCACCGCCATTTTCACGTTCATCTTCATCGGTCTGGCCGCCTGGGCACTGCATATCATATTACGACGCTCCCGCGTCCTCTCGGCGTCCAACTTCATACAGGGATACGTAATCGGGGCAGTTGTCATGGCAACCCTGGCCTACGGGCTGAACCTGCCGAATCAGGTGCTGGTGGCCGGCGGCTATCCCTCATCATGCAGCGGTTGCCTTTTTATGCTATTGCCCATCGCCGATCTGGCAATGCTCGGCTTTGTGATCAGGGCCAGGAGGTGAGAAGCCTTAGTCCCCCTCGAAGATCAGCCGTCGCCTGTGCACTCTGACCGGAACCCCGGCCAATCCCAATTCGTCCAACAGATCGTCCGGGCGGAGGTTCCCATGCTCACCGGCAGCCAGGATCGCGACCAATCCACCACCTTCCGCCCGCAGGTCCCAGACCATATGCCGGATGTCTATCTCCCTGCCGCGCCTGAGCCGGATTACGCGATCTCTGGCCAGGAAATCGCTCACAAGCCGCCCTAATCCCACATCGGGCAGGTCATCAAGGAATGAGAATTCGTATTCGGCTGCCCGCAGCAGTGATTGCAAGGCCGGCGCTCTAAGCGGTACTTCCTCGGCGCGGTAGACTTTTAACCCTTCCGGGGCAACTGCGTTGATCCCGGCAGGTAATTCGTCCGGATGTACCCGCTCGGTAAGCCATATGTCCAGTAATTCGCACTCGCTGGTGATCCCCAGGGGTAACGCACCGGCAAATTGCATACGGGGCCTGGGGTTGAATCCACCGGTATACGCTAACCTCACCCCGGCACGGCGCAAAACTCTCTCCCATGTCCGCGCCAGGTCTAAATGGCCGATGTATCTCAGCCTGCCCAGCTTCCCAAATGTCAGCCGCACTCTGTTGAGTTCCCCCATGCTCTCTCCTACGGGATGTCCAATAGGTTACGCCATTCCTCAGGCAGATATGGGAGTATCACCTGTGAGAAACGGGTTGGCATCGGCAGTTCTTCGTTCACCGCGCCGGGAACCCCGCGCAGAAATACCACCCCATCCAGGCAAGCTCGCAGCATGAAACGGCTCCCATCCGCCCTCACAAAGGTCATTCTCACGTGATCCGGGCATTCCGCCCGATAAGAGCCTGCCAGGATGGAGGCGTTCATCGCATTCAGGAACTCCCACAGTTGCCTGCCCGTCACCCGCTCCGGGCGGCGGTAGGTGTCCAGAGTCACCGGGTCAAGATACCGGATGCGTAACTCACTGGCTCCCTCAAGCTCCGTGGAATAGTAGGGATTCACCCACTTTGATTCGTCAAAAGGCGCCAGGGTCGGAACCACGGTTATAGGGGGCAGGGCCACGAATTCCGTGTATCCCCAGTACCCCAAAATCATTAACACAAGCAGCAGCACCACGCCCCCCGCCGTCAATAGTATACTCTCACGGCTCATGCTTCGCCCCCATAAGGTTTCGAGTAGACTATGGTACAATCCCACACCGGGAGATAGCCAATGCGCCACTTGAAGATACTCATTTTAGGAACCGCGCTGATCCTTTATGCTTCGGCGGCATGTGCGCCCACCGGGCAAACGCCTACCACCACGCACACGCCAACTGCGACCGCCACCGTGTCGCCAACCGCCACGATGACGCCTGCGCCGACTAGGCCCCCGATAATGTCAGGCGTGATGCCCACGTATGGCCCGGTCATAACGGGCGAGCAGCAAGCGGTAAGCCCACCAACACCGGTGATGCAAACCGGTCCCACTTTCGGCCCGGTGCCGCCGACCGGCCCATCCGGCCCGGAACAGCCGACCTCAACCGTCCCCCCGGCCCCACTATCCCCCAC
>JALXEW010000121.1 GCA_027069285.1 Ardenticatenia bacterium
CCCTCCGACTATCGTGGTCGACGTGCCGGTCACCGCCACCCCGAATCCGAACGTAACCCAACCGCCAACATACCCATCCCCCCCACCATACCCATCTCCCCAAACACCTGCCGGCGAGGCCGCCTCGACCCCAGAACCCGGAGAGGGCACGGAGCCGGAGGAAACTCAGGTACCAACCGCACCACCCGGCCTCTCGATCCACGTGGTGGAGCCGGGCGAATCCCCGGCAACTATCGCCGACCTCTACGGGATACCGGTCGAGGACGTGCTCTGCCAAAATAACCTCGAAGAAGGCGATTTCATCTACCCGGGCGACGTGCTCTATATCCCCCTCGAAGGCTGCCTGCGAACAACGGAAACTCCAGAAGATACCAACACCCCGGCCCCAACCGATACCTATACTCCGATGCCCACGGTCACCATACCGCCCACAACCGAAAACCCCAGGGTGGAGATCACCGAGGTGCTGTACCCCGGCGACATCACCCGCGAGGAGGTGGTCATCACCAACCTGGGCGGCCTCATCAACCTGGAAGGCTGGATGCTTTACGATACCCAGGGCAATACCTATACATTTCCGGATTTCCAGCTCTTCCCGGAATCCAGCGTCAGGGTGGCAACCGGGGTCGGCGAGGATACGCCGATCCTGCTCCACTGGGGCCTCTCGGTACCGGTATGGGGCGAACCGGGTGATCAGGCCATCCTGGCAGACCCGGAAGGTAACCCCCACTCGGTCTACCTGATAGGCGAGTAACTTCCCTTGACCACCCGACCGACTCACGCTATCTTTGCCTATGGGGGTGGTTGAATCCCGGTGGATTCCCCGGTCTTCAAAACCGGTGGCGGGCCGCGCAGAGCGGGCCGCGGTGGGTTCGACTCCCATCCACTCCCGTGCATATCCCGCAAAGCACAAAGCCCCGGTCGACAGGAAGGCAATATATGTCGCAGCAAAGAAGGTCGGTCCCAGCCGACCTTTACGATGAGGAATACTTCCTGAGCGCCTGCGAAGGCTATGAGGAATTCCTGCGAAGCGATGGGGGACACCTCTCCAGAAGATTGGCATCCGCTTTCGCACTGGCCGAACTCAAGCCCGGCATGAAGGTGCTGGACGTGGGCTGCGGACGCGGTGAGATATTGCGCCATTGCCTGCTGAAAGGCACCAGGGCAATCGGCATCGATTACGCCAGGGCAGCGGTTCGGCTTTCCAGGGCCACACTCGATTCGCTGGCAGAGGAAGGGTTACAGGGGGACGTGGCCCAGGCCGACGCCCGCCATATGCCGTTCGCCGACGGGGTTTTCGACCGGGTTCTGATGTTCGACATCGTAGAACACCTCTACCCCTGGGAACTGGATATGGCCCTGGCCGAGGCACGACGTGTGCTCAAACCGGACGGTCGCCTGATAATACATACCGCCCCCAATAGATGGTACAATCAGTACGCATACCCGGTCGTGCGGCTGGTGCGCACCTTGATGGGCCAGGGGGCAAACTACCCGCGAGACCCCAGGGAATTCGGGGTGCCGATAAACCGCCACGTGCACGTGAACGAGCAATCGCTCCTGAGCCTGTACCGGGTGCTGAGGAGAGCCGGCTTCCGGCCAAAGGTGTGGCTGGATTCGCCGCCGCAAGATAGGGATGAGGGAGTGATAATGGCCATACTGCGACATGTGGCTTTCAAATGGCCGCCTTTCAGGTGGTTTTTTGAAAGAGAAGTGTTCGCAGTGGCGGCCAAGAGGTAGCAAAGGTATGCGAGATAAGCGTCCGGTAGACGAGCTTTCGATAGAGGAGCTGGAACGTATACTGGCAATCAAGAAGCGAGAGGCCCGGATGGCACGGCTGCGCAGACTGCGCGAGGAAGGCCGCGTGGTGACGACGCCGACGGAACCGCCGGAGCCGGAACCGGAGACCATAGTCGAGCAGCCGGAGCCGGAGCCAGAGCCGGAACCTGAACCTGCCCGGCACGTACCGCCTTCCCCGGCCCGCTCCGAGCCGGATGACGGCATCCCGCGCCTGGAAGATGTGCCGGGGGATGCGGTACCACAGGCAACGATGCCGGAACCCAGATGGGCATCTGCCGCCCGCCGCAGGCCCACCAAAGGCACCGGCAGGAAACGAAAGTCAAACGCATGGCGCAAATTCCGCGATACCCTCTTGCTGATCGTGGAAGTCGGCGCAGTGATCGGGGTACTACTGGTGATCCTGGACGTGGTAACGGCCCTGCGCGAGTTGCAGCGCCCACCGGAAGGAAGCGAATTGGCCGCCTGGCCAACCCATACCCCAACACCGCCAATAAACCTGGACGTGGTTCTACCAAGCGGCCACACCCCACCAACTTCACCGGGCGGCGCACAGCCTAATTACAACGAGATACCCGAACATCTGCGACCCGTGGTGCAGGCACAAATGAGCGCCCCGGTCACGTTCCCCACTCCAAGCCCGGAATCACCGGTCAGCATCTCGATCCCGGCCATCGGCCTGAACCGGGCGCCAATAGTGCTGGGCGATAACTGGGAGGCGCTGACACGAGGCGTGGGCCATCACCCGGGGAGTGCAAACCCCGGCCAAAGGGGGAATATGGTGCTTTCGGCCCACAACGATATATACGGCGAATACTTCCGATACCTGGATAGGCTGGAACCAGGGGACGAGATACACGTTTTCACGCAGACCAGGGAGTACGTCTACGTGGTGAGGGAAACACAGATAGTCGAGCCGACCGATGTATGGGTGATGGAACAGACCCAGGACCCTATCGTGACGCTGATCTCGTGCTACCCTTACCTCATCGATAACCAACGTATAGTGGTCTTCGCCGAGCTGGCGGAGCAGGAATAGAGAGGAGCTACAATGTCCAAGAAATCGCGCAAACGGAAGCGTTCATCAAAGCCGAATCTGCCGGCCCAAACGCTAAAGCAGGTGCAAAGCCCACAAACCAAAGCACCCGAACCCAGACGCCCACAGGCACAGGCCACCGGAAAGGCCCGTCAGCGTGCCACGCGAGAGGTGGACCTGGCCCAGGAATATCGCTATGTGGCAGATGACCTGAGCAGGATAGCGACTCTGGCAGGGATACTGCTGTTGGGACTGGTAGTGCTTTCGTTCTTCATCTGAGGGAAATCGTGATAGACAGCCTCTCAGGTACACGCCTGATGGCCTGGGCTTTGGCCCTGGCCGTTTTCATAACCCTCGGCAGCTTTCCCACGACATCCGGCGATGCTCCGCCTGCCGATTGGGTTCGCACGGCCAGGATCATGCCTCGGATGTGGTGGGATCTGACGTGGGAGCAGGCCGTCGACCGGGCCGTATCCAACGGCGCCAACGTAATACTCGACTGGGTTGGGCTGAGCGATACCTACCCCAACAGGATAAACCCCGTGGCCGACCTGGAAACCATGCAGGCCGCCGCCGATTACGTGCACAGCCGACATCCCGGCGTCCGCCTCATCTACTACGTGGGCGGCCTGGAGATGCAGACTCCAGACTCCGATATGGATAACGACGGTCGTGACGACGACGGTCGGGGGTCGGTGTGGACGGATCACCCGGACTGGGTTCAGGTGGGCATAGATGGGACGCCGGCGGTCTTCTACGGAGGCTACTCACCCGGTATGCCGTTTTGGGTGCCGGATAGGGCTGAGGATGTGTGGCTGACCCCGGCGGCGCCCGGATTCATGGAGCTGATGACCGGGCTTGCCGCCAGGATAGCCGAAACCGGCGTGGACGGTGTGTGGCTGGACGTCCCGTTCCTGCTATCGGACTTCGGCGATGAATGGCAGGATCAATGGGCCAGCGCCGATGAGTATAGCCGCGCGCTATTCGAGGCGGAAACGGGCTACCCGTTCCCAGACGAGGCCGATTGGGACGATCCGGCATGGGCAGCGTACATCCGGTGGCGCTATGGGCAGACGGAACGCTATGTCGGCGCATTCAACGCGGCCATGAAAATGGTCAACCCGGAGGCCCAGCTCATAGTTGAGACTTCGGTGATAGATGGGGTGAGCAGGATTCGCACGGCAAGCGACCTTTGGGCACTGCCGGAAATCAGCGACGCAACGGCACATGAGATCGGCGCAGGCGTCGGGGATGACGGCCCCCCAGAAGTGATCGGCGAGTACCAATGGCTGCGATTCCTGGCCCAGTTGCTCTACGCCCGCGCCACAGACCGGGGACAACCCGGCTGGCTGCTTAGCTACGTGCATCAGGGCCGCGCCGATTTGCTCAGGCTCCATTCGGCGGTGGCTTTGACTGCGGGGATGAATTATTACGTTTCCGGCGGCGAGGGAATGACCGACCTGGTTGACGAGGAGGCCCAGGCCGCCATTTTCAACTGGCTCGCCAACGTGGATTCAGTTTATTACGACGCTTCGATCGAGCCATACTGTCGGGTGCTGCTGGCGGATTCCCGGACGGCCATAGACTACCTGGATCGGGGTAGTTGGGAGGATGAGACGGCTTATCCGGAACTGATCGGCATCGCGGAGATGCTGTTGCAGCTGCACGTGCCGTTCTGCTTCGCCGAGGAATCGGAATTGGGCGACCTGTGGCCACACCAAACCCTGATCTTGCCGAACGTCGGCCCTATGGACGACACCACAGCCGAGGCAATCCGCGAATTCGTCCGCGCAGGCGGCACCCTGCTGAGCACCGCCGAGACCTCACTCTACGACGGCATCGGACGGTTACGTGACGACTTCGCACTGGCAGATGTATTCGGGGTGCACGCCGAGGATATGTGGGATCGCGACCTGGTGGTCAACCGCTACGGCGCCGGGGTCTCGTACTACACGCCCCGGTGGATGGGCGGCGACTTCGAGGGAGCAGCAGCCACATGGGACATCTACCCGGATAGGCCGGGTGCCGAGTCTGTGCTGGCGGATATGGCCGATATGCTGGATGCCGTCGGGTTCGAGACAAGGGTTACCGTCGAGGCATCACCCTGGGTGATCGTTTTGCCGTTTGAATACGGCAACAGTTGGGAATTCAGGATCCTGAATCTGGCAGGTGTGGGGGTCAACAGTACCACCCCGACGCCGCAAACGGTCACCGTAACGGTATCCCTGATCCCGGATCAACCGCTAAACGAGGTTTTGTATCTGCCGTATATGGGCGAATGGACGCCCGTGGAATACAAGGTCGGCGACGGTGGCGTGAGCTTTACCGTGCAGGTGGGCCTGCACGGGGTGGTGGTGATCCGATAGGTCAAATCCGCAGGGTGGCGATCATCCTGTCCGGTCGGAGGAGCAACAGGATGCCATCACGGATGTCGGCGACGACTATATCCGCCACCATCAGGGTGCGCACGGCCAACCCCTCACGCCCCATAACGGCTATCCCCAACGAGGCAGCTTCCAGCATGGCCGTATCGTTGGCGCCGTTGCCGAATGCCACAACTCCCCCGGCCCCAAGCTGCCGAACGTATTCGGCTTTGCCAACTGCTTTGCCTATCCGATGCGCAGGGAAGCCCAGGATGGCGTCGATCTCGGATTGCCTGCCGTGCGTGTCGGCGGTCAGCAGGTGCACTTCCAGCTTACGGCGCAGCGCAGCGATCAGTTCCGGGACGCCTTTGATCAGTTTCCCGTCAACCGCGAGGGTGCCGTTTACGTCGAATACGGCGTGCTGTAGCGTATAGGTGCCGCGTCCGGGCACGATTATCTCCATCATGTCCGCCTCCCAGCTGTGGGACGATCTGCTCATGCGATGAGGATACCTCGAATCGCAAGGGGGCGCCCGGCAAGGCGCCCCCAAATGTCCGTTACGCTCACCCGATGACCCGCCGCCTGACAACCGGGGCGATCAGAGCCAACCCGACCAAAGGCAGTAACGCCAGCGCCGGGCTGAAGCTCATCGATCCGCCATCGGGATCGGGCGACCAGGCGGCCTCTTCGACGACCTCGTAGGCGACGCCCTGATATACCACGATCACGCGGGTGCCCAACGCGAAGTAATCGCCGAGTTCCGGCATCTGAGCCACCAGGTCGAAGTACTCATCGCTCAGGAAGACTACCTGCACCGGGGTATGTACGTCGGGGTCATAGGTGGTGTCAACCCAAACCCCGTCCCGACGTACAAAGGTCTTGTCGTTGACGACTCGGATAACCTCACGGGTCTCGATGTAGCCACCACCGGCAGCCGGGACAACTGTGGGCATGGCCCACGGAGCCGCCGCCCCGCCCATCCCCGCCTCGAATTCCGCCCGCTCGACCGCCTGGGCACCAACCGCAGCGCCAGGCGCCAGCATATCGGCGGCTTCCTCCAGTATCACTGGCGGCGGGGGACCTACTATATCCTCTTCCTGGATCAGGAACGAGGTATAGGGGG
>JALXEW010000122.1:0-1416 GCA_027069285.1 Ardenticatenia bacterium
TGGGCAATCCCTACGATTAAGGCGGCACGCAGGCCTATCATGCCGACGCCGGATCGGTCATGGCCATCGGCGCCGGTTTTTTCCGGGCGGGATAGGCCTTCAGCGATGGCCAGGAGGGCGGCGGTGCTGAGCAGGTCTACCGATACCCAGGCCGGGGCCGAGAAGGCGATCTCGAATTTGTCTTTCAGCAGTAATCCTGCCAGCCCCGCCGGGATCGTGCCGATCAGGATCATGAGCAGGAGATGCGCATCGCCATCAAGCCGGCGATTCAGCATGGAGCGAATCCCGCTACGGATCAGGTTCGCCCAGTCACGCCGAAAGTAGATCAGGATGGCAAGTAGGGTGCCCCAATGTAATATGGCGTCAAACGCCAGCCCCGGATCGGGCCAACCCAGTAGCCACGGCACTAAAACCAGGTGCCCGCTGCTGGAGATAGGCAGGAATTCGGTGAGGCCCTGAAGTACCCCCAGGGCTAAAGCCCGACCGATGGGCATCAGTTGTTGCCCTTCAATGAGGCGATGAAGTTTTCTATTTTGGCGGCTCCATGCAGGGCAACGGTCTTGGCAGAGCGAATTATCCGCCTGACCAGGCCTACCAGTACTTCCTTCGGCCCAACTTCCAGGAATGTGTCCACGCCGGATTCGTACATCCGCCTGATCGATTCTGTCCAGCGAACGGGGGCGACAAGTTGCGCACCCAGGTCTGCCCGGATCTGCTCGACTGTGGTCATAGGCTCGGCATTGGTGTTGCCAACTACCGGTATTAGCGGTGGCTTTATGCTGACGGAGGCTAATACGCGCCGGAATTCCTCGGCCACCGGCTCCATCAGCGGGGAGTGCGCCGCTACGCTAACCGCCAGGCGAATTACACGTCTGGCGCCACGCTCGCGCGCTAACTCCATGCCGCGCTCCAGGGCGTCAATGTCGCCGGAGATGACTTGCTGCCCCGGACAGTTATCGTTGGCCAGGACCACCGGTTTGCCTATCTCGTCACTGGCCTGACGGCATATCTCCCGGACTGCCTCGGATTCCAGGCCCAGGATGGCCGCCATGCCGCCGGGGGCGATCTCCCCGGCTTTTTTCATCAGGCGACCTCGCTCACGGACGAGGTTAAGTCCATCCAGGAAGTCAAGTGCTCCGGCAACCGCCAATGCGGTCAGTTCACCCAGGCTGTGACCTGCGATCAGGGCGGGCTTGATGAGGTCTCCCAGCTGGTCGGTCAGCACTTTCGTCATGGCGACTCCGCACACGTAGAGGGCCGGTTGGGTGTTGGCGGTGTCGTTGAGTTCTTCCGCCGGTCCTTCAAAGCAGAGTTTGGAAAGGGGAAAGCCCAGGAATTCATCTGCCATGTCGAAGATTCGCCGGGCCTCTGGGTAGCGCATGGCGATCTCGGCGCACATTCCGACGGATTGCGCCC
>JALXEW010000122.1:1426-6318 GCA_027069285.1 Ardenticatenia bacterium
TTGCGCCCCCTGGCCGGGGAAGACTAGTGCGGTTGGTGTCCAACTTATCATGGATCACTCCCCAAACGGCGGTTGTCACTCTTCTTCTTTGATCTCGACGACTTGCCGCCCGTTATATTTGCCGCAATTGGGGCATACCTGGTGGGCAACTTTGTATTCGTTGCACGATGGACAAACCACCAGGTGCTTGAGCACCGGCTTGTGATGTGCTCTGCGGTTGTTACGCCTTCGCCGCGATACTTTACGCTTGGGTACTGCTCCCACTTTGCTCTCTCCTGACTTGACAAAAAGTTACGGCGTCTCGCGCCGCATCGGGGCGGGATTATAATCCGGGGCGGATGAGGTGTCAACGAGGTGGAGTGCATTCAATCGCTTTTGGTATCCCCTTCATCCGGGCCGCTATCGTCAAATCCGTATGCCTCGGCCACTATGTAAAGCGGTCTGCCGCGCACGTCATCGTATATCCTGGCAACGTACTGCCCCAGGATGAAGAAGAACATGAGTTGAAATGAGTTGAGTAGTAGTAAGACGATCAGGGTGGTGGCCTGGCCTTCAAGTGCTTCCTGGCCGCTGAGGCGAAGTGCGACGACGACCGGGATCGCCAGTACCGCGACGCCTGCCAGGATCAGGCTGGCATATATGGCGATCTGCAATGGGAAGAAGGAGAAGCCGGTAATGGCATCCATCGCCAGCCGGAGCATTTTGCGGAGCGGGTATTTGGTCTTGCCGGCGAACCGCTCCTGCCGCACGTATTCGACTCCGGTCTGCCGGAAGCCAACCCAACTGGTCATGCCGCGTATGAATCGGCCATGTTCCCGCATGGTCTTCAAGGCATCCACCACTCGCCTATCCATCAGGCGGAAGTCACCGGTATCAAGCGGGATGTCCACGTCGGTTATGCGGTATATCAGGCGGTAAAAAAGCCTGGCCGTGATGAGTTTGAACCAGCTTTCCCCAAGTCGTTTGGCCCTGACGGCATATACGACCTGGTAGCCTTCCTTCCATTTTTCGATGAGTTTGGGGATCACTTCAGGCGGGTCTTGCAGGTCGGCGTCCATTATTATCACGGCGTCGCCGAGGGCGTAGTCCATCCCGGCGGTGACCGCGATCTGGTGGCCGAAGTTACGGGCGAAGTTGATCACTTTGACGCGCCCGTCCTTTTCGCGCAGGGCCAGCATCCGATCCAGGGTGCCGTCGGAGCTGCCATCGTTGACCAGGACGAGTTCCCACGGCTCGCCCAGGCCGTCCATAACCGCCCTGACCCGGCGGTAAAGTTCGTCAACGATCTGCTCTTCGTTATAGGCAGGGACTACGACCGAGTATTTGGGTTTTTCCGCCATTTTGCATCCCATCTCCCACCACAGGCAATCGTTCGGGATTTTACACCGTATGCGGCGTCCGCCCAAACCGCCCCTGAGAGGCCTCGGTTAGAGAACGGTTAGGGGGTCAACTGGCGCCGGTTCCCTTTCCCTTGTATAGTTAGCGTACTAGCTGAAGAAGCGTTGCGAACCAGGCGGGGCTCCCACAGGTGGGGAGGTGAATGCATGAGCAAAGGTAGAATATTGGTCGTTGAGGACGACTTCGACATCTCTAATATGCTACGCATTTATTTCACCGGTCAGGGATATGAGGTGCAGGTCGCGCCACGCGGGGGAGATGCGCTGGCAATGACCCGTAAGCAGCTTCCTCACCTGATCGTGCTGGATATAATGCTGCCGGATATGGACGGATATACCGTCTGCAAGGAGCTGAGGACTACAACGAGAACCAGCCATATCCCCATCATATTCCTGACTCAGAAGGATGAGCGAAGTGATAAGATAGCGGGACTGGAGCTGGGTGCCGACGATTATATAACTAAGCCGTTTGATATAGAGGAGCTTAAGCTCCGGGTGCAAAATGCGATCGCCCGCTCCGAACAGCAATCCCTCACCGACCCGCGTTCCGGTCTGCCCAGTGGCCGCCTGATCGAGGATCAATTGCGGGCACTGATGCGAGAAACCCGGCCCTGGACGTATGCCGATATGAAGATCAATTACTTCGAGCCGTTCAAGGAGGTGTACGGGTTCGTGGCCGGCGATGAGGTGCTCCGGTTCACGGCGCTGTTGATCGGCGAGGTGGTGGACGAGTTGGGCACGCCGGATGACTTCATCGGCCACCCAGGGGGCGATAACTTCGTGCTCATAACTTATACCGACCGCCCGGAGCAGTTAAAGGAGCGTTTGGTCAGCAGGTTTAATGAGGAGATACAAACCCATTATTCGTTTATAGACCGCGAAAGGGGGAAAATCCTGGTGGATGACGGGGCCGGCGGGGAACGTGAGGTGCCGCTTATGACGCTTTCCGTCGGTATGGTCTCGGCTGCTACCCACCAGTTCTCCGATATACGCGAGATCACCGAGCTGGCAGCCGAGGATAGGAGGCGTGGCTCAACCACAGAACCTAAATCCGGTGATAAAGGCCCCAGCTGGTAGCACCCCCCGGCGCCACCTGATGCGATTTCCCCCAAAAAGGCCGGGGAGTGGGTAGGTGAGGGAGTATGGACCTGGCAGCGGTTCCTCCAATCGCGTTCGTGACTATAGTGACCGGGGTGATCACCCTGTTCGGCGTGTATCTGCTGGCCCGTAAGGGCGTCGCAGATGCCGGCCCCAGGCAAACGACTTCGCCAATCCCGGTCAATCTGGTATCCGTCAACGACGCGGTTGTGGTGGCAGCCGAAGGTGGCCGGGTGGTGTACGTCAATGATCTGGCCAGACAATGGTTCGGCCTGAACGGCGGCGAGCCGGATTTGTGGGTGATGGCCCAGCAGGCTAATCCGCCGGATACTTTTTGGGAGCTTTTCGCGGCCCCCGGTAAGGCGGCGTTCCAGATCGGCGAACGACGTGTGGAAGCCACATCACACGAGGTGCTGACCGCAGGCGAGCGCCAGTTCGTCGTGGTGCTGAGGGAACGCCCAGGTGTCCCCACCGAGGAAACGGAGCTTGACCCCATCGCCGCTATGATGGTCATCAGTGAGATCAGCCAGACCATCACCGCAACGCTGGAATTAAACGAAACCCTGAACGCTATCCTGACAAGCGTGGCACGTATAATCGAATATGACGCGGGTGAGATATGCCTCTGGCAACCCGATCGGGCATCGCTGAAGCCAATAGGTCGCGCCGGAGACCCCGAATACGCCAGGGAGTTGGATGAGGTCGGCGGTGAGTACCGGATCGGCGAGGGGTATACCGGGTGGATAGCCAGGTACCGCCAACCACTTCTGATCAGCGACGTTTCGACCCGCGCGGATGTGCGCCCAAAGCTGGAACGCCGCTCCCACCAGTTCCAGTCGTATATCGGGGTGCCACTTAAGGTGGGGGGCAGGTTCATCGGCACGCTGGAGCTGGCAAGTTATAGCCCTAATGCCTTCGACCACGACGATCTGGCGCTCTTGCAGGCGGTGGCCGGGCCGGCGGCAATTGCCATCGAGAACGCCAGGCTATATGAGGAACAGGCAGAGCGCGTGGCCGAGTTGACCGGCCTGCAGCAGATCGCGCAGGCTATGGGCGCCCTGACGGATAAGCGACAGCTTTATGCCCAGCTCACCGAACGGATCGCGGAGCTGATGGAAGTGGAGATGTGCGGGATATTGCTCTACGATCCGAACGAAAGGGCACTGGTGGCTCAGCCGCCTTTTTACGGCGTGCCAGACCCGGTGGTCGAGCTTTACCGCATCCCCATCGACGAGGGATCGGCAGTAGAGGCTTATTGGAAGCAGAGTAGTTTCTGGTTTTCCAACGATGTGCAGGATGATAGCCTGGTGAGAGAGGCCGGCCTGACTAATCTGGCCCAGGCACTGGATGTGCGAGCCACGGCCATGGCCGCGATGTCCATAGGCGACCACCGGATCGGCGTGGTGCAGATCTCGAATAAGCTCGATGGTTCGGGATTCTCCCTGGACGATGTGAGGCTGTTGGGTGTCTTCGCGGCCCAAGCGGCTATCGTGGTCGAAAATTCGCGGCTATACGAGGAGGAACAACGCCGCGCACGTGAACTCGGCGGCCTGCAGGAGATCGCGCAGGCAATCGACACGCTGCACGACCCGCATGAGCTTTATTCCCGCATTAACGAGCGCATCGCCACTTTGATGAATGTGGAGATGTGCTGGATTCTGATCTACGATGAGGATGAGCAGGCTCTGGTCGCCAGGCCGCCGTTCTACGGCGCGGACGATGAGGCGCTCAGGAAGTGCCGCATCCCAATCAAGGAGGGCAGCCCAACCGGGCAGATGTGGGAAAGCCTGGAAGTATGGTATACGAACGACGCGGTCAATGACGAGACGGCACGCGCTATCGGCCTGGATCGGCTGGCAAGGAAGCTCGGCGTCAAGCAAACGATGCTGGCCGCTCTGACGGTGGGCGGGAAGCGCCTGGGGGTCGTGCAGGCTTCGAATAAGCTGGATAACACGGATTTCACCGAATCGGATGCTAAGGTGCTTTCGATTTATGCCGGCCAGGCCGCCGTGATCATCGATAACGCCAGGCTGTACCGGCTGGCTAAGGAGCAGGCTCAAGAGGTAGAGAGGCTGCGGGCATTGGTAGGGGCATCGCCCTCAACGTTGGCCGATGAGCTGAACGCGCTGGAACGGATCGGGCAGGAGTTGAACACTACGCTGGAGGCGGCCCACGTCCTGAAGGCTATTGCAGATGAGGTAAAACGGGTCTCCCAAGCCGATGGATGTACGTTGGTGCTGGTCAGGCCCCAGGATGAGTGGCCATCAGAGTCCGAGCCGGCTCTGGAGCGACGTATAGGGCCTGTAGAGGGGCTGGACGATGATCCACTCGCGCCGATCCAGCGCGATGTGCTGAGCAGTCGCCATAAGGACGCCGTGCCGGCTTATGAGCAGCAGG
>JALXEW010000123.1 GCA_027069285.1 Ardenticatenia bacterium
CCCAGCTCCGGCGTGGGGGTATCGCTCGGCGTGAATGTAGCCGTAGGTGTGGCTGTGGGCAAACGTAACGGGTCTGGGTCTATGTTATCCGGCACCCCGTCGTTATCGGTATCCGGGTCCACCGGGCTGGAGCCGATGCCGACTTCCACTCCATCGGTCAGGCCATCGCCATCGGTATCCGGGTTGATCGGGCTGGAGCCATGCAGGTTCACTTCGGCGCCATCCGGTAGTGTATCCCCATCGGTGTCCATGTTGAGCGGGTCGGTTCCCAGCTGGGTTTGCTCGTGACCGTCGCTCAGGCCGTCCCCGTCGGTATCCGGGTTATGTGGGTCGGTGCCGATCCGCAGTTCGGTGGCATTGCTAAGCCCGTCTCCGTCGTCGTCCCCTTCGGCTTCTGCGGTCATGGCGACGCTGGTAGCGGTCGCAGCCGAGGACTCTGCAGCCAGGGCGGTGGCAGTCGCCTCGGCATCCGCCGTGGCCTGGGCATTTAGCTCGGCAACTGCGGTCTGGGTCGCGTACTGGGTCGGCGGGGTCAGTATTCCGAGGCCGAACAGCGCCGCGATTATGGCCCCGCAGGCCACCACTGCAAACGCTAACGCCGGGGGCACCCATGCCGGGATCAGGGGCAGGGCCGCAAGTTCGCCGTTTATGGCCTGTTCGGCCCCGTCGGAGGAGCGCACGACTACTTCGAACGGGTACATCTGGGTCGAACCGAGCAGTTTGCGCTTCTGGGGCGCTACGTCCAGCCGGATCGCCACCGAGCGGCCCGGACCCACGTTGATTTGTTGCGTCGGGGGGGTGAATCTGAGGGCGTTTTCCCTATCTCTACCGACTATGGCGAATGTGGTCGGGGTGTTGCCTGTGTTGGTGATCGTCAGTTGCGAGGTACCTTGTTTTCGGATGCGCTTAGGTTGCAGATCGGCTTTGAAGCCATAGAACGGCTTTATGTTGACTATGCCGTTCAGTCCGGCAACTGCCCGTTGTTTTTCGCGGGAGATCACCAGTAGCCGGTATCTATGTGGGCCGGCGGTGCTTTGCGGGGTGCGGGGCGGATGTATAGTGATGCTCAGTTCGCCGCTATCGCCGGGGAGCAATTGGAGCGGTTCCGGCGGCAGGGTGACCCATTGCGCGGGCAGACCCTGAACCTGTACGGAGAAGTGATCCACCACGCCGCCCTGGTTCAGCACCTCGATTTTGACCGTGGCGCTGCCACCCGGCTCCACATCGAACTCGGTGGGCGCGGCCACCACTCCGACGTCACCTGTGATGCTTTCGGCCCGTGTGGCACCCGGCATTGAGGCCACCGACGAGACGCCTACAGCCCTCACCCCACCGATGCTCCGGGCAGATTCTTGCCGGACGGCACCGGCCAGTTGCAAGGTTACCCAGAAATCGCCGATTCTGAGGCTTTGGCCCGGTTCGAATATCTCCGGCGTGTTTGCCAGCAATCTGGCGTTCCCCAGGTACGTACCGTTGGTGGAACCCAGGTCAATGATCCGGTATCGCCCATCGGCCCCGCGCTCGATTCTGGCGTGGTGACGCGAGACGCGCTCGCTTTTCAGCACCAGGTCGTTATCGTCGGCGCGACCGATTCTCACCACGTTACCCTTGATCGGGAAGGTGCGGGTGGAACGCCCCTGCGAGACGATTATCAGCCGGTCGAATCCGGCCTGGCTATCGGATACCGGCGGCGGGGTGTAGTGCGGCATCTCCGGCATTTCGGAAATCGATTGCAGGTAGGTGGCCAGGCTATCTATACGCTCCGGCGGCTCGGCCACGGTTGATGGGGCGCTCGCCAGTTGTGCTTCCAGTTCCTGGATGTCGCGCGCCATTTCCCCTGCGGTCTGGTACCGCTTGTCGGGGTCTTTTTCCAGCGCCCGCATCACGATCTTTTCCAGGGCAGGCGGTAATCCCGGCCTGACGGAAAGCAATGGGGGCGGTGGTTCCTGTGTGTGCATACGGATGGCTTCGGTGATGCTTCGCGGTTGGAACGGCAATCGACCAGCCGCCAGCTCGAACAGCATTACGCCAAGCGAGTAAATATCGGCTCGCCCGTCAACCGGTAGCGCCTTGCATTGCTCCGGCGCCATATAAGGGAATGTGCCCATCGGTTGTGCGGTGGCGGTGTGCACCCCACCTTCGGCCAATTTCGCCAACCCGAAGTCGGTCAGTACTGCCCTGAAGGGCACCGGCTGGCCCGAATCGGTGACCGGTTTGAGGATGACGTTATCCGGTTTCACGTCACGGTGGATCATGCCCTGCTGATGGGCGTAGTTAAGTGCATCGGCCACCTGGCGGGTGAGTACGAGTGCCTCGGTCAGTTCCAGGTATTTTTGTTGTTGATAGAGGCGCTTCAGGTATCCGCGCAGGCTGCCCCCTGCGACGTATTCCATAACCAGGTACAGTCTGTTCCCTTCCAGGCCAAATGTGTGGATGCGGACTATGCTGGGGTGATCCAGTGCCGCCGCCGCACGTGCTTCCTGGAGGAAGCGCTGCTGGAATTCACGGCGGGATGCCAGGTGTGGGTGCATGAGTTTGATCGCGACCCGGCGCTGAAGGTGCAGGTCTAAGGCACGGTAGACCGACCCCATCCCACCTTCGCCAAGTAACGCTTCGATCCGGTAATGATCGATGATTTGTCCAACCAGGTTAGGTTCCATAGCCACCATCCGTATCGCAACGAAGGACAACTTACAGGTAGTATACCACCTGACGGCCACATGTGGGAAAAAGGGGGTGTTCAATCCCGCTCCATACGTCTACGAAGCCACAGCCATGCCGCTATTCCGACCAGTGCCAGCGCTGCCAGTCCGAACACAGGCATCCAGGGGGATGTGTTCCCTTCCGACGGTGGCTCCACCGGCTGTGGGACGGGGGTCGGCGGCCCGATGGTAGGCCATGCCGGCCAGAACGTTGGCGGCAGGGCATATGAGGTTCGAAACGTCCATACCGACCCGGTTGAGGCATCGCCCTGAGCATCTATCACGCGGATTTGCCAGGCGTAGGCGGAATCCGGCTCCAGGCCGGTCAGCCGGTACTCCGGCACGTCGGTCGTATGGCTCACAGGATCGCCCTCATCCGGCCATATCGTCACTTCATACCGCAGTGGGTTACACTTATCCCCTCGCGGCTCCCAACGCAGAGTCAGGTCGGTACCCGTCCCTTCGGCACCATCCGGCGGCGATGGCGATGTCGGCACAGGTGGGTACACCGGCCCGCCGGTGGGATCGTAATGCAGGATACGCAGTTCGTTTATATCCGCCAGGTAAACCAGGCCTCCGGCGTCAACTGCCACGTCTCCCGCGAATCCAGACCGCCAGTAGCCTATCTCGCGCTGGGAATCCGGATCGCTTATATCCAGCACACGCAATCCACACTCACCCGCCGCGATGAAGAGCGTGTCACCAGCCGGCACGGCCCGATATGCGCTCCCGATCACGTCCAGATGGCGCGAGATGACCGGCATCCCAGGCTCCGATACGTCCACGGCATAGACGCCCGCTTCCCCCGCCCCGATCCACACGAGGTTGTCCCCCGCCCATACGTGTTCCGGCTCGCCGTTAATCCCGTCCAACTGGCCGATCACCTGGGGCGGCGGCTCCGGGTGCCCCACGTCTATTACCTCCAGGCCGCCCTCCCAAAGTGAGAGCAGGTAATCGCCAACCGGTTCCAGGTCAACCGGGTCGCCGCCGACGTGAGCCTGGTATGCCATCAGGGCCGCCATTTCGCCGTCGCCCTCAGGCAGGTCTGCGACTACTATTTCGCCCCCAGAGGCCACGAATGCCCTTTCCCCGCATATGGCGATCCGCTCGGCAGGCCACGATGTGCGCAAACGAGAGGGCAGCGTTAACGTCCCGCCGCTCGCCAAAAATATGTCCAGCCCGCCCCCGTCCGCGACGTAGGCCATGAGTACGCCGTCCGGTGCAGGTAAGGCTACCACGTCACGCGCCACCCCATCCAGCGGAACGGATGCCAGACGATGAGGGTCGCCGGGGTCGGAAATATCCACAAGGTGCAACGAGTCGCCACCGGCGATGAGCAGGTCTCCAACGATCGAGATAGTCGTCACCGATGCGAGGTCAGGCATGGAGGCTAATTCCACAGGCGAATCCAGCGATGATATGTCCACCACCCGCAGGCCGTTTTCCCCCTCGGCCAGGTAAAGAGCCGATCCATCGGCTACCATGTCCACGGCCCCGGTATCCACCAATCCGATGGCCACCGGATGGTATGGGTCTGCCAGGCCGATCACCTGCACGCGGACTCCGGGATCGAGCGCGTAAAGACGGGAACCGTCGATGTAAATGGATGAGGCCGGCTGTGGGAGTTCCACGGCACCCACCTGCGCCACGTTCGGCAGGGCCGAAATATCCAATATGGCAAGCTGCCGGCCAGAAATCGCATATGCCAGCGATGTGCCGCTAAAGGTGGCCATGTCATCGGCTTCCAGAGAGAGGGTGCCTGCCCTGGCAACGCCCGCCGTCGGCGATCTCAGGTCTACCACGGCCAGGCTTCCGCCTTCCAGTGCCAGGTAGGCAAATCCGTCGGCAAAGGCCATGTCCGCCGGCCTGCCGGGTAACGATACCCCGGCCACCCGACGCATACGCTCTGCATCAAGCACAGTCAGGGTACCGGAGGAATCCGCCACGTAAAGCAGTTCCCCGTCCAGGGCCAGTGATGCGGCAGCGCCAGGTGTCCCGTAAACGCCGACAGGGGCCGATAGGTCGGCCATGTCGTAGGCCAGGACGCCTTCCTCATGCGCCGCCACGTAGACACGATCTACTCCAACCGCGACGGCCTGCGCAGGCCATTTGGCGCCGCCATGCGCCAGCGGGACGGGCATCTCCGGGGCGCTGATGTCCACTAAGGCCCAGCCGCTCCCCCCGCCGATCAGGGCAGTCTCCCCATTCAACGATATGCGCGAGGCTTCCAGGAAGGGCCGGTATCTGCCGCGTAGGGTGAGCAGATCGTCCGCGAGGCGCCATGCACTCACCCCGCCACGCCCTTCCGCCAGGTAAAGTATGTCTCCAGCCGGCGCAACGGCAACCGCATGTCCCCCGTCACCGGCATATGCCACTTCGATCGGGCGCCTGGGATCGCTTAAGTCCAGCACGATGATGGCCGGGCCTTCGCCGGAGTTGGCCGCGTAAAGCAGGCCCCCTTCCACCCGGAGGTCGGAGATGCGCTCCGGTGCCATGTGACGTCCCAGCGGAACCGGCTCGCTGCTAAAGCTCACGTCGGCGGCGATCAGCTCCGGACCACCAACGGCAAATATGGTCTCATCGGCCAGTGCCACGCCTTCGCTCTGCCCGTCCACATGCGAAAGGGCCACCGGTCGCCCCGGAACGTCTACGTCGGCGATCACTACTCCGCGTCCGTCGGCGAGGTAAGCCCGCTTGCCCGCGACTTCTACGTCCTCAAAGGTGTGACCGCTCTCCGGCAACAGGTGTCCGACCAGTCGCGGGGTGGCAGGGCGCAGAACGTCCACTACGTGCATCCCCTCTTCACCCGCCGCCACGTAGACGGTGCTCCCTTCAACGTCTACTGCAAGCGCATCACCCGGCAATGCAAGGGTGCTGTAAAGTTCCGGCCCGCCCTCGCCGAATAGGTTCACCAGCGCCAAGCCAGACCAGCTATCATCGCCGGCATCAGGATCGGCCCCCACGGCCACGTATGCCCACCCGTCGTCCGTGACGGCTACGTCGTATGCGATTCCACCGAGCGGCGCTATCCCGGTCAGAATGGGATTATCAGGGTGCAGGACGTTGACCAGGCCCAGGCCGGCGTCCCCCATCGCTACCGCAATCCATGTCCCCGCCACGTCAAGGCCCAGGGCCGGGCCTGGCAGGCCCAGTTCGGCCACCGATTCCGGCTCCAGCATTATGCCGATGTCGTATACCAGCAGCCCCCCTTCGGTGCCCAGGAACAGGTATCGCTCGCCCAGGGCCAGGTCGTGCGCGATGTGGGCTGTGTCGCCGTAAAATAGCAATGGCCTGGTCGGATCGGCCAGGCTGTAAGCTTTGAGGCCGCCATCGAGATCGGCCACAAAGCCCACGCCGTCTCTGACGATGATCCTGCGGCCATGACGGAGCGGGGCGTAGACTCCGCCAGGGGATAGGGAGCCATCGGCTCCAAAGCCGGCGATGGCAATTCTATCCCCCATGCCGGCACAAACCACGGCCGCGCCGACCGCTACCGCTTCAACCACGCCGGCCTCAAGCGAGGCAAGTGCCTCGCCAGACTCCACGTCGGCCACTTGCAGGCCGGCCCAGCCGCCTGCCACGAATAGTAGTCCTCCGCCGGGCG
>JALXEW010000124.1 GCA_027069285.1 Ardenticatenia bacterium
GGCCAGGCCGGGGTGGTACCTGCTCTACACATCCGGCGCCGGATATACGCTGCGGCTGGAACGCGAAACGGGCCTGGACGTGAACGCGCAACCGATCTCATACGGCCAGACGGTCGAGGGCACCATCTCCGATGAGCAACCGGCAGTAGTCTACACATTCGAGGGCATGGCCGGCGATGCGATCGCGATCACCATGAGCGCCACAGGTGGCGATCTGGATTGCTACCTGGCGCTCTACGACGAGGGACGCCTGCTCATAGCCAACGATGATGCCCTGCCCGGCACCGGGATATACGATGCGGCGATCTCAGAGTTCGTCCTGCCTGAAACCGGGAGCTATTATATCGTCGCTACGCGCTATCAGTTAGACGAAGGCCTCACATCCGGCACCTATACGCTCGTCTTGGAGCGGAGATAGTGCGACGGGTAACCGTCTCCTGGGCGATCCCATATACATGCCAATTCGCCAGCCCAGACCTGGTTCGGGCACTGGTCGAAGGTGACATACCACTTGCCGAAGCCCCCTTATGGGCCGAATACGGCGCCACCTCGCCGGAGGAATACGCGCATTGGGCACGACGCTCATGCGGCGTGGTATGCGTCAAGATGGTGGCCGAGGGCCTGGGAGCGGAACCGGCCACCGTGATGGATTGGGTACGGCGCGGGTTGGAGATCGGCGGATATATCACGAGGCGTCGCAAAGACAGGCCCGATGTGGAAATAGGGTGGCTGCACGACGCCCTGGCCCGCTTGCTGGCCCCATACGGCCACGCTGAGCGGGCCGAGGGGCTATCGATCGGCGACCTGCCGTCGCTGATCGGATCAGATCGGGCACTGATCGCCTCGGTCAGCTCCGAGATCGGCGATAGCGGGCCGATCACACGGAAAACCGGCCACCTGGTAGTGGTTTACGGCGTGGTATTTGACGGGGACAGGTTGGACGCCGTGATCCTGCATAACCCGTCCGGGCGCAGCCGGGAATTGCAGGCAGGCGCAGAAGTACCGGTCGAGCGGTTCGCAGCCGCATTCAGCGGGCGGGGGATAGTAGCAGGGCCACGGCCCTAACCGCCGTCCCGACCATCCCCGTGCCCATGCCGACCACTCCGCCCACCCATCGGCTCAGGGGGTGAGACCTGTGGCTCATAGTCGGGGTCGGGACGCATGATGATGTACTCAAAGCCGTTCATCTCGATCCGGGCTACCTCGTCGTAGGCAGCACCGATGGCATCCAGAACCGGCGGCGGGTAGAACTGCGCCCGCAGGATCACAACGCCGAACATCTGGTTATCTATCCATCTGACCATTTCGGTCGGATCGAACAGCCCGTTGTTGTAAAGATTCAGGAGTTGGGTTGGGTTGCCGACTACTTCCCGCCCGGCGTATATCGAGAAGCCGGCGTCTTCACTCATGGCCGGCCTGGGGTCGGATTCGATGTAGCCGGCAATGCGCACCCCGGCCTCGGTATCGGCCCGCGTGGGTGGGCGGCCTATCTGGGTATAGCCGACGGAATCGTAATATTCCCCGCCATCCGGCAGGCCAAGCAGATCGGCCAGCGACCCGAATATCGGGCCGTAAGTCGGCATGTGTACCAGGTACCCCGCCTGTATGATGAACAAGATCGGCACGGCAAATCGGGCAACCCACGCGAACTTGCGGGCTTTACCCTCGAACAATCCGATCAGTTTGTGGAGCGCGATCCCGGCAAGTATGCACGCGGCGGCGATCGAGGTGGCGAAGTACGATTCGCCGGCGCCCCACTTCCCGGCCAGGGTATTGCCCGCCACCGCAAATGCAAACCACACAGAGTAGACCGATAACCTATCGAAGTAAAGCTCATAGAGCGCCAGGCCGGCTGCCAGGAGCAGGATCACGCGATGTAGCAGGAACCATTGCCGGGCCAGACCCAAAAATTGACCCACTATGTATTCGTTATAGTTGGCGGTGATTATGTTCAGGCTCCAGGCGCCATCGGTAGCAAGGTCGATCCAGATGAATATGATGCCGGCCACGACCGCCAGGATCAGCCCGTAAACGACGGCGCTCTTTGGACGGCGCAGGAACATGTAGCCGAAGAAGGCGGCAACTGTGATCACTGCCAGTTGCTTGGTGTAACCGGCTGCAAGCAGGAGCAGCAGCCCCAATAGTATGACTTTGCACCGACGGATCACGCTCTGTATCTCGTCGAACCTGTGTATGGTGACGATGGCAGCCGTCTCGAACATCACCATCGTCATATGCTGGCGGAAAAGAGGCCCAACGTGATATACGTAATTCGATGCAAGGAAAGCCAGCCCGCTAAGGGCGCTTAACTTCCTATCCCTCGTCTCGCGCCACACCGCATATCCTATGAGGGCGGCGTTTATCAACGTGGCCAGGAAGCTTAAGGCCCGCCCTATCCAGTACCTGGGGCCGAAGACCAGGACAAACGGGGCGGCGAAGATGTGGAAAAGCGGCGGGTAGTTGCTGGAATAAAACGGGTATTCCTCAACCGAGCGGTACGGCCATTCCCCACGGCTCAGCAGGATGCTATCCACCAGCTCGAATCCCTCCCCTTGATCGTAATCGAAGGGGAAGCCAAAAAGGGCAACCGCATAGTTGACGTAGACCGCCAGGTAGGCCAGGTAGATGGCTAACGCCAAGGCGATCAGCACGTTGACGGCGGTTTCGATCCCGGAGTCGGAAGTCTCTCGGCTCATAGCGCTCATGGGTTCAAGCCGGGCGCCCGTCCATGAAAAGCAACGGTACCCCCAGGACGGCCACTATGATGCCGAATACGATCCCTGCCTGCTGCACCGGCCCGAAGCCCTGGCTGCGCCCGATCCCGATCCGCTCCACCGGCAGATACATCACCGTGCAGATCAACAATCCGGCGACGATCAGGGCGATCCCCAACATGCGCTTGGTGATCACAAAATCGCCACGTGGCATGGTCACGGCAGCTCGTATATTTCCTCAAAAGGCTCGGTAAGGCCCAGGATATGGTATCCGGCATCCACGTAGACGGTCTCGCCGGTCACGGCACTGCTGAGGTCAGAAAGTAGCCAAAGCGCGGTCTTGCCGATCTCATCCTGGGTGATGCTGCGCCTGAGCGGCGCCGATCTTTCGGCATAATGCAACATCTTGCGGAAACCCGGTATCCCCGCAGCGGCCAGGGTCTTGACCGGGCCGGCAGAGATGGCGTTGACCCGGATGTTTCTGTGCCCCAATTCGGCTGCCAGGTAACGCACAGAGCATTCAAGGGCCGCCTTCGCGACGGCCATGACGTTGTAGCGCGGCAATACCTTCTCGGCGCCATAGTAGGTCATGGCTACGATCGAGCCGCCATTCGGCATCAACGGCACAGCCGCCCGAGTCAGCGCAACCAGGGAGTAGGCGCTGATCTCAAGCGCCAGGCGAAAGCCCTCGCGCGTGGTATTCAGGAAGGCGCCCTCCAGGTCCTCACGGTTGGCAAAGGCTATGGAATGTACCAGGGCGTCAATCCGCCCATACGTCTCTTTCACCTTTTGGAAAAGCGCTTCGATCTCATCGTCTTTGGTCACGTCGCAAGGCTCGACAAGGCGGCTGTTGACACTCTCGGCAAGGGGTTTCACACGCCGCTCTAAAACCGGTCCGGCGTAGCTGAACGCCAATTCCGCGCCTTCGGCGTGTAGCCTCTGGGCGATGCCCCACGCGATCGATCGCTTGTTCGCCACGCCGAAGATCAGGGCCACTTTGCCGTCCATTAAACCCATAGTCATTGCCTCCTTACGGCGATTCCGGGAACCACAACAGGGGTATTATACCATCGGGCCGCAGGATTCTACCCCACTTCCATGCCGGAGATACCACGGCCACGCCCCAGGTCAAGACTCCGCAGCACGACGGGAAAGCACCGCCCCGGCGAATGATTTTATCTCATCCAGCCCAATTGCCACGCCAACGCTCAGGTATACGGCCAGGCCGACGATACCCAATATCCCCAGCCTGACTACGGCGTAGACCAGGCCGAGGTCGGCGGTGAGGCCAAGCCGATCGGCGGCCAGGCCCATCGCCAATATCGCCAGGGCCATCACCGCCGAGGCGATGGCAGCCCGCGAGATCGCCCTCAGCAGGCCGGGCATATCCACCCCATGCCACCGACGTCGCAGTATCGCCAATAAAGCCCCGGTCTCTATCGCAACCCCGACGGAGTTGGCCAGCGCCAACCCCCCGGCCCCCAGTGACAACGGCCCCCGGAGCGTGGCGCCGCCTATCTCCAGCTCCACCCCGGAAAGCAGGAAGCTCAAAATCGCGTTGGCGCTCATGGCGACGAATGCCACGATCAGGGGCGTCACGGTGTCCTTATCCGCATAAAACGCCCGCGCAACCACCTCCAGGGCGGAATGAACGATCAGGCCGAGCGCGAAAAATTGCAATGTGCTGTAAACAAACGCCGAGGCCTCCGCGTCAAAAGCGCCGCGCTCCAGCAACCCGATCATGGGACGGCCTAATACGATCAATAGCACGGCAGACGGCATGGTAAGGGTGAGTATGGCCCTCAGCGCTCCGCTCATCGCACCTCGCTTCCCGTCCACATCCCGCATTTCGGAAAACGCCGAGAGTGTGGGGAAAACCACCATCCCTATTGCGGTGCCAATGACGGTTTCGGGTATCTGCATCAGCCGCCAGCCCCAGTCAAACGCCGATACGGCCCCCTCGCCCAGGCGAGAGGCGAAGTTATTGGCGATAACGAAGTTCAGGCTCACCACGCCTAAACCGGCCACACGGGGCAACATCAGCCTGACGACCTGATGGAGTGCCGGGTGCCTCCAGCCCAGGAACGGTACCCACCTGGCCTTGAAGTGTATCATGGCCGGGAGTTGTACCAAAAAGTGCAAAGCCGCCCCTAATACCGCCCCATAGGCCACTCCCTCGACGCCGAACGGACGGATCAGCACGATGATGCCAAGCAGCAACCCCACATCAAACATGATCGGGGCAAGCGATGGCGATAGGAAGTGCTGGTGGGCGTGCAGGATGCTCATCATTATGCCGCTGACCGAGAAGATAAGCGTGCTGAGCAGCAGAATCCGCATCAGCGAGACGGTCTGTGCCTGCTGCTCCGGCCCGAATCCGGGGGCAACGATGTTCGCCACCACCCACGGGGCTAATGCAAAGCTCACCGCCGAGATCGCCAAAGTCACCAGGAACACGGTGTTAACCACGGCGGATGCCACCCGCCAGGCCTCGTCACGGTCGCCGCGAACCAGGTAGCCGGTGAAAACCGGGAGGAACGCAGTCGCCAGGGCGCCACCGGCGATTAAAGTGAAGATCAGCTCTGGGACGCGGTTGGCCGTCACATATGCATCCCATTCGGCGCCCACGCCGAAAACGTCCGCGATGATCACCACCTGTGCCAGGCTGATCGCCTTGGCGACTACGAAGGCGACCATCACCAGCACGGTGGAACCGATGGTTTTACGCAGTGAGGGTATCATTGCGCAGCAGCCATAGACTGGGCCTCTTCAAGCGCACGCTGGGCCGCCTGGAAGTTACGGTTGTGGCGCAGCGCCAGGTTGAACTGGGCTATCGCGTCGTCATACTGCCCCTGTGCCAGGTAGACCAATCCACGATAGTAATAGGTCTCCTCGACGTACGGGGTGGTATTCTCGTTGGCGGCTGCGAGCGCTAACACGTCGTCGTACCTGCCCACCTGGTAGTAGGCCTCGAACGGCCCGAATTGATACCACAACATCCGCCAGGGCAGGCCCTGCAGGCGGGCTTCGTCATAGGCGACGGCGGCCTCCTCGTAACGGCCCAGCATGGTAAACGCGGTTCCCAGGTTAAACCAGGCGAATCCGTTCTGTGGGCTTTCAGCAGCCTCGCGTCGCGCCACTTCCAGGGCGCGCGACGCAGCGCCTTCCTCAGTCCAGAGATCACCCATCAGGTCGGCAACCTCGGCCTCGCGTTCCGGCGGGTAGATCACTACCACGGTGCGGTTGAAATGCTGCCACACCCGGTCGAACTCGTCATAGGAATCGGTCATCGCCTGGCCGCGCCCCAGGAATGAATCGTATACATATATCAGCCGCTCCACATCATCATAGCCCATCACCAGGCGATAGTGCCCCATCCAATCGTATCCGTCCGGCTCGTATCCGGTCTCCACCAGCACCGGGTACCCATGATAGACCATACGCTTGAGGAATTCGATGTCCCCGCCGATCCTGTAGACTGCCACCAGGCCGTCAACCTGTTCGGTGACGAAATCGGCCATCTGGTACGGGCTGACGTTCTTATCCTCCGGGTCAGGCTTCAGGTACGAGGCGGCCAGCGCCTGAGTGCCATCCCATCCCCAGTACATCAAGCCCATCGTGAGAGTGGCCGGCCCGCAGTTATTCCACGTCTGGTATACCTGCGTGAAGCCGCTGAGGATATGCGAGGATGGCAACCACTCCACCGTCGGCGAAGGAGTGAAGGTAGGCGGCGGGGGAGGAGTAGGAGTCGGCGGCGCTGCCGGTGTAGAGGTATCGGCCAGTACCGGGGTGTAGGTAGGCACCTGGTCAGCTTCCTCAGTCGCGGTGGCTACCGGCACGTTCTCGACCGATGTGGGGGACAAGGTATCGGTGCCGCCCAGGAGCGAGATCGCCTGCTGCTCCGAGGTTACCTCCGGCGTCGGCAGGACGACGAAATCACGCCGGTAGTTGGCGGCAAATATCCTCAAAGGCCCCGGCACGAATCGCTCGACGTAGCGCGGCGGCAGCGAATGTATCACCAGCGGCATGGCCAAAACCGCCAGAATGCACATCCCGACCACGCCAACTAAAAACCACCCAACCAGGGCGGATAGATAGCTGCTGCGATAGTACCTTTTCCTTCTCCGCCTGAATGTGTAAACGCTTCTACTCGACCAATCTTCCATAAAAACCACACCTTGCCGATCGAAATGGCGCCGCTATATGCGGCCAATCCACAAGATGGTATCCCACCACATAGAAGTATGCCAATTCCGGATACACATATGCCTTCGGCAAGGCGCTGTGGCACAAGGAGCATCGTTATTGTATACTTCTTCTAACCTACCGGCGGATGAGGGAGAGTACCGATCGAGATTATGGGCGCAGATGTTTCCGCCAGATCGCAGGTAGCCTCAAATGTGCGTAAGGCCGTCATCAGGCTATGGATAGACAGGCCTGTCGCGCCGTTCCGCAGGTATGATGTGCTGCGCAAGCTGGATGCCGTGGTATACGAATCGGTGCAGATGACCATTGCACAGCACCAGGGGAAAATGCTCCGGCTGCGAATCGCTTACGGCGACGTGCACTTCGGGCCTGGCTACCCCACCCCGGAAGGGGAACGCTGGGTCACTATGGCCATGACCAGGCTCCTGCCGCGCCTTGCGGAGTACATAGCCAGGGCACGCCGCGAGGGGGATGCCCTCTGACCCTCACCTTGTCTATAGCCCCGCAGTATGGGAAAACGGCTATACTTAATCGAAAGGGTGGTCGTCTGAGCACCCCATTCCGATCTTGTGCGCCGAGGTGATTGTGCCAGTATACATGACACCAGACGAGATAAACCGACGACTGGAACGCATACTGCTTTCCGTTCAAAAACCGGGACGGTATATAGGTGGGGAATATAACCAGGTCGTCAAAGACTGGGACTCTGTGAGATTCCGGGTGGCCCTGGCGTTCCCGGATATATACGATCTCGGCATGTCCAACCTGGGGCTGGCGGTGCTCTACGATATAGTCAACCGCCGGTCGGATTTGCTCGCAGAGCGGGTTTACGCCCCCTGGCCCGATATGGAAGCTGCCATGCGTGAGGCCGGGATACCACTATACAGCCTCGAGACTAAACATCCACTCGCGGAATTTGACCTGATCGGCTTTACATTGCCCTACGAGGCCCTGTATACAAACGTGCTCTACATGCTCGATCTGGCCGGGATACCGATCCGGGCAGCGGATCGCGATGACGGAGACCCCATAGTAATCGCCGGGGGGCACGCCACGTTCAACCCGGCGCCAATGGCCGATTTCTTCGACGCATTCGCCATCGGCGACGGGGAGGAACTGATCCTGGACGTGATCCGGGCGTTGATGGAAAGTAAAGGCCGGAGCCGCCAGGAGCGGTTACGTGCGCTGGCAACGGTGCCTGGGATGCTGGTGCCGAGTCTGTATCGCGAGCTTTATAACCCAGATGGCACCGTCGCCGGCTTCGAGAGTCTGGCCCCGGAAGTGCGTCTCCCGATCCTGAAGCGCATAGTGCCCATATTGCCGCCACCCCCCACAGATTTGCTGGTGCCGAACGTGGATACAGTGCACAACCGGGCGCCGATCGAGATAATGCGCGGATGCACTCGTGGTTGCAGGTTCTGCCACGCCGGCATGGTGACCCGACCGGTTCGCGAGCGCCCGGTAGAAGATGTGGTGAACGCGGTAGAGGAGATCATCGCGAGCACCGGCTTTGACGAAATAGGTCTGCTGAGCCTCTCATCCAGTGACTACCGCCGCATACGCGACCTGGTTGAGATAATAAGCGACCGACTCGGCGATTCGCACCTGAATATAAATCTGCCCAGCCTGCGAATTGAGACTTCAAGCGCCGATCTGATGGAGGCGCTGGAGGGATCACGGCGCAGCAGCATGACGTTCGCCCCGGAAGCCGGCACCGAACGGATGCGGAACATCATCAACAAAGTCATGCCGACAAATCAGGTGCTGGATGTTGCCCGCGAGGTATTCTCTCGCGGCTGGCGAACTATAAAGCTCTACTTCATGATCGGCCATCCGCAGGAGACCGAGGATGACGTGCGCGCGATAGCCGATCTGGCAAAGGAGGTGCTACGCAGGGGCCGTGAATTTCATGGGCGCAAGGCCTCGGTTCACGTGAGCGTGAGCACGTTCGTGCCCAAGCCCCACACTCCTTTCCAATGGGTGCCGGTCGACGATGAGGATAGCGTGCGGGCCAAGCAGAAGCTGCTTCGCGATGAGATGCGCGGCCACGGACTGCGGCTGAATTGGAACGATTACCACGAGACGTTGCTGGAAGCTTTCCTCACACGCGGAGACCGTCGCCTGAGCGCGGTCATAGAGCGGGCATGGCGCCTGGGGGCCAGGTTCGACGCCTGGCAGGAGCACTTCAGGCCAGACCTGTGGCGGCAAGCATTTGAGGAAAACGGGATTGAGATCGCTTTCTACACCCATCGCCGGCGAGAGCTTGACGAAGTATTCCCCTGGGATGTGGTGAGTACCGGGGTCAGAAAGAGCTATCTGAAACAGGAATACCTCAGAAGCCTGCGCGGGGAGCCTCGATCTGACTGCCGGCAGCAATGCTATGGATGCGGTATCATGCCAGTATATGCCGATATACGCCGCGAGTTGCCGGACGATGCCTGGTTCTGCCCAAAACCGGCCAGGTAGCAGGCGCTACGGGAAGATGCGGCCATGCCGCCGCTAAAAAGCCATACGCGGGTGACGGCACCCAGGGCCGATCACCCGACCCGAACCCTATCTTCCTCAATAGGCAAGGGCGCAGCATAGCGCCCTTGCCCCTTTATCAGAAGCCCAGCTTCCGTGCCCGCCTGTGCATCCAGATCGAGGGCACCAGGAAGAGCACGCCCGATGCCAGTAGCACTGCCATATCCAGCCACGGGGCGATCAGACCTGATCCGCTCACCGCGTGATTCATCAGGTCCTGGGCGTAAGTGAGGGGGGATAAATACGCTATAGCCCGCGCCACGCTCCCCATCTCCTGCAGCGGGATGAAGACGCCGCTTATGAACAGCAATCCCCACCGGAGTAACGTGCTGGGCATCTGCACGTCGCCCGGATTCCTCGTCGGAATCGATCCGAAGATCAGCCCCAATGCAGAGAAGGCGAACGCCCCCAGAAGCACGCCCCCTGCCAGTAGGGCCGGATTCACAATGGATACCCCGAACACGGCCATCCCGATCGCCAGGGATACCACGGATACGGCAATGGCGAAGAACGCACCGACCGCGATTTTGCCCAGCAGCAAGGTTATCAGCGACATCGGCGCGGCGAGCAATCGATCATAGGTGCCGATTCTGCGCTCCAGCGGCACTATGAACGGCCCTGCCGCCGCCGCCGTGAAAAACGTGGTCAGCGCCATCAGCCGCGCGATGCCTTGTGCAGCCGCCATCTCCCGCTTGACCGAGAATGAGAAGAACATGAAGAACGGCATCAGGAATCCGAACATGATCATTCCGGGGCGGAGGTAGTATACCCGGATGTCTTTGGACGCCACCGTCCAGGCCTGAGCGGCCTCGTCTCCCACACGTTGAAGCAGCTTATTCATCGCCGTTTCCTCCTCCGGCGCCCGGCGCCCTCATTACCGGTCCTATACATGACCGTGCCGACCTTCTGGCCGGTGATCTCCAGGAACACATCCTCCAGGCTCGGCCCAAGTGTGCTCAAGCTGACTATTCGCAGGTCGTTTTGGCGGGCGAATTCTATCACATGTTCCAGCAGTACCGATGGGTCCTCGGTATAAAGGCGCCATTTATCACCCATTTTGGCAGCCGTGGTGACACCACTAAGGGCCTCCAGTTTCTTGCCAATCCCTTCCGGCCCATGTTCAAACGCCACTTCGACCGATTGAACCTTGCGGAAGGCCTGCTTGAGCTTTTCCGGCGTGTCAATCGCGGCCAGCCTGCCGTGATTTATGATCGCCACCCGGTCACAGAGCAGGTTCGCTTCTTCGATCTGGTGCGTTGTCAGGAAGATCGTGGTGCCCTCCGAGTTCAGCTGCCGGATCAGGGCGCGGATGGCACGGGTGCTTTGGGCGTCCAATCCGGACGTTGGCTCATCCAGGAATAACAAGTCCGGCCTGTGAATTATGGCCATGGCGATGCTGAGTCGGCGGCGCATACCTTTGGAGAAGTTCTCCGCCTTCACATCCCGCTTTTCCCATAGCCCGAACATCTCTAAAAGCTCGCGGGCACGTGATCCACGCTCGGAGCGCGGCACCCGGTACAGCCTGGCGGTGAACATCAGGTTTCCCCATGCGGTCAACTCGGTATACACATTCGACTCCTCCGGCACCAGGCCTATCCGCCGCTTGACGGGGTATGAGTCCAATGCCAGATCGTGCCCGAAAATCACGATCTGCCCGCCGGAGGGTTCCAACAGCGTGGTCAGCATACGCTGAGTTGTGGTTTTCCCCGCGCCGTTCGGACCCAGGAATCCGAACACCTCCCCCTTATGCACATCAAAGCTGATGTGGTCAACTGCGAGCAGGTCCCCGTAGTACTTGCTCAGCTCCCTGACTTCAATAGCGTTCTCCATGCCTTGCCTCTGCCCCTTTCCGGAACCCAATTGTTTAGCTTACCGCTCTCATCAACCGGATGCAAGCATGTGGGACGATGCGGAACGCCACGGTGGAGGCGATGATCGGGAATGTTATGGATGGAGGCGATAGTTTCATCGGAAAAGTCGGCTGAGCCACCCCACGAATCTATTTGCCAACGGATCGTTGTGGCTCAGCGTGTGGGCCGTGATCGCCTGGCCCATCGGGCGGCCTGGTCTTTCCTGCAGCGCCAACCAGGTATGTATGAAAGCTTTGGCTCGGTCGTCGGCCTTGTACCGGTTCAATCCCGCCATTTCCAACTCGTCCAGGAACTCTTCCACCTTGTGGGCCAGCGGATCGTCGTGCGGGATCAAATGCGCCACGAAATGTTCCAGCGTTCCCGGAAGCCTGTTGTCCGGCATCAGCCAGACCCCGACTCGCGGCCTGTGAGGTGGCGACAGGACAAGCCCGTCGGCATCCGGTTGCGGGGGAAGGCCTGAATATCCGGCGGTTTCCAGCCTGCCGCAGACGGCCTGCCATCGTCTGTCTAAGTCCAGGTCTGCGTCAACGACGATCCCGAGCGCTCGGATTCCGGCCATTTTCAGCCAGATCGGGACGCCGGCCAGCAGTTTTTCGAGGCCGCCAACGGCACGGATCTCGAAATTTCTGCTCAACCCGTGTTGGGCACATAAGGCCATAATTACATGTTCGTCATCTGGCCCCTCGACCAGGAGATGAGAATCCGAAGGCATTACCTCACCTCGATGCCTTGTTGCACGGCGATGGCGAGTTCGTCTTTTGTATAAGTGATGGCCTTTATATCATCACCCTCGCGTTCGAGCCTTATGAGTAGCCCTAGATCGCTTTCTTCCCTGTTTGCCAGCGCATCCTGGAACGATCTCACGCAATCCAGGCTGTGCGTAGTGGCGAAAACTTGCACTTTGAGCCTGGCCGCCGTTTCCAGGAGCATCCGCCACATATCGGTGAGAACACCGTAATACAGGCCGGTGTCAATCTCGTCCACCAGCAATACGCCGCCTTCCACCGTGACCAGTGAGGCTATCAGCGCCAGGATTCTGCGCATACCGTCTCCCATGCTGCCCAAAGGAACGGGTTCATCTTGACCGGCCAGTTTAAGTAGTATGCCGCTGTTGGATGTTTGGCGACTGGTAAAGCTGATCCGGCGCACAGAAGGCTCTAATATCTGAAGGGCCTCCACTACCCTATCCTCTTTGGGAGTCAGGGTGATCTCGTCCCACAGGAGCGCCAACTCGTCGTAGCCCAAGTATCTAGTTGTCAGGAACCTGGCCTGTTCGGATGAGAAGAAGACGTAAGACCCGGGTCGGTATCTTATTGGTGAAAGGCGTAGTTTGTCCTTGATTTCTATGGAGTCCCCAAGCCGGTATGTGATGCTCAGCTCTATATTCTCTTCGGAGGTAGCGGGCGGAGGCTCCCTCCGACGGGGATATGTCACACGACTTGGTGTCATTGTGAGGGTGGCAGTTTGTCCGGTTCTCAAGATGGCCTGCAATTTTATGCTGAGAGTGCTGTTTATAGTATGGCCGTGAAATAGGTGGCCTATTTGATACTCGCCTACCCCCCCTCTCGTAGGGGTGAATTCCCCCCTCTCTCTCAGAACACTGATGATATGGCCGGGACTCCCCATTCCGGCGTGGATGTATATCGCTTCCAGCAGGCTGCTCTTGCCGCAGTTATTGGTCCCGACGATCAGGTTGACCTGCCCGATTCTGTCAAGAGAGAGCTTGCGGAAGAGCCGGTAATTTTCAACGAGCAAACTGCGCAGCATATCGCCTCCCCGCACGCCATATAATGCGTTCGCCGGTGATTATACACCATTTATCGCGGTGTCGGACTCGCCAATTTCGGTCCCGCCTGTTAAGATACCATCCCGTGACTTGTGACCGCGCAGATCGCGGCTGAATTGCTACGAATAGGAGATGGCCGTCCATGCAGATTGAGCAGTATTTTCTCAACCGCGAGGATCCCCTTGAGCAAGATGAGTACGATGAGCTTTACACCCTGGTCTCCAAGAGCATTCCGCCCGAAAGGTTGGAGCTGCTGCCGAGGTTGAGCTTCATGATGCTGAAGCCCAACGCCTACCTTGCCGGGCAGATGCCGGCCCTGATCGAGGAATTGCGCAGGGAGGGCGTGTACATATTCGCGCACAGATTCGGTACGCTCACGCCGGAGGAGATAGACGAGCTTTACAAATTCGTCAAGATAAAGTACTGGGATTCATGGTGGGTGATGCCGCGATTGTATAAGTTGGCATCGTGCCTCAGCGCGATAGTGGTCGGCGAGCCGGGTGACTTCCCGCACCTGAGCGCCAGAATCCGTGAGATCGTTGGGCCGACGACTCCGATACGCGGCAATATGGACGGCATCCGATACCGCTTCCGCAGCCCGCACCGGGTCTTCAACACCGTCCACGCCACCGATGACCCCGCCTCCGCCGTGCGAGAGGCCATTGTCTTCTTCGATCTGGACGACATCATCCGCGCGTTGGACGCCGTATCCGAGGGCAAATTCCCGGAGGACCCGACTCTGGACCCGGCGGAACTGGTGCCGGAGGAGACGTTCGAGCTGAACTACGGGATCGCCAAGAGCGACGTGAAGCGGCAGTTGTACGGGATCATCACCGGCGTCCTGGCGCGTGACGGGTTCGGCGGATACAGGCGAATCCGGAATCTGGCGGATCGTCTGGGACACTTCCTGGATGAGGAGCGCGGGGTCCTGGAGAAGAGGCTGCCGCTGCGTGAGGAGTTCGATGCGTTGCGGATTCCGTTGCAGATGCAGCGCCTGACCGTTGACCTGATGGCCACCGAGGCGAGGGGCGCGATGGCGTCGCTATTCCGTGGGGATGTGGTCGCGGGCACGTCGAACGCCGATCTGGCAAAGGGCCTGCACGAGATCCTGGAGGCCGCCGAGATGATCGCCCCGATGACCGACGAAGTGGTGCTGATGGACGTGCCGGACTTCGAGGCCTATATGGCACATCTGATGCGCCTGGGTGTGGATTTCGACAGGTACACAGAGGTGTTGTTGCTGGCCGGATGGGCCGCCTCCGGCAATGAATGGATGGATATAGCGCTGAAGATGGACTTCTAGGGGATGAGGATCCCCTCCCGAATGGGAGGGGATTTTGATTTACGTGCCGTGGTGTAGCAGGGTCTGCACAAAGGCGGCGATGTTGCCGTCCTCCGGCAGGACGTAAAGTATCAGGATGACCGTCAGGCCCCATAGCATCAGATCGAGCTGAAGCGGTCGGTCTTGCAACAGCACCTCGTCCGGTGCACCGCCCTCACCTTTGACGTGCATCAAGTAAAGGTACCTGAAGACCCCGTACAGCACGAACGGGATGGTGAGCATCATCGTGTGATTCTGGGGCACGCCCGCAGCCTCAAATGTGTACAGCGAGTAGACGACCAGTGTGCCGGTCGTGACCACGTTCATCATTTGATCCAGGAGCGCCATGTTGTACTCGTTGTACGTTGAACGGTGATTGTGCGCCTCATCCGCCAGCATGACCATCTCCTGGCGGCGCTTGGCGACGGCCAGGAATAACGCCAGCATCACCGTGAAGACGTACATCCAGGGCGAGAACCTCTGTACTTCGATCAGGGTCGCGCCTGCAGCCACGCGCAGCACGAACCCAGCGGATATGGTCAGCACGTCCACGATCACCACGTTCTTCAGCACGAACGAGTAGAGGATGTGGAGCGCCAGATACGTCGCCAGTACCAGCGTCAGCGATGGGCTTAGCAGCCAGGAAAGCCCCAACGATACAATCGGGAGAATCGCCGCCGCCGACACCGCCACCGGGACCGGTAACTGGCCCGAAGGGAGCGGTCGGTTCCGCTTGCGTGGGTGCGCCCTGTCGCGCTCTATATCCACCAGGTCGTTGATGATGTAAACAGCGCTGGCGGTCAGCGAAAGCAGCCAGAATCCGGCAAAAGTCCTCAAAAAAGGCTCCCACAGGAAGAGCTGTCGGTCGAATATCAGAGGTACGAAAATGAAGCCGCTCTTCGTCCACTGTTTGGGCCGCATCGTGCGGATCAGCCCCAGCAGGGCCTGGAATATCCCGACGGATGAAGTTCCGGCAGTCGATTCGATGTCCATAGCTATAACCCATCCACATCCTGTGATTTTTCGTCCGGATTATAAACGTAAATTGTGAGGCGAGTTCTATTTATTTGTGATCAGGATGTAAATAATCGCCATGGGGACGCCCACGCAATAGCCACCTGGTCATGTTGCGGGGACGTCCCCTGCCAAAATACGCTCTGGTGGATGCCAGGCCGATCCGCTAGCCCGATCTGGCCGGGATGAATCGACGGATCGCAGCGGCCAGGCTACTGAGTGGCATGGTTTGCAGCCAGACCCTTCCGGGGCCGCGCAGGGTGGCCAGGAACAAGCCCTCTCCGCCGAAGAGGATGTTCGTCACGCCCTTGACCATCGTGATGTCGTAATCGACCGTAGGTTCATACATCGCCAGGTAGCCCGGGTCTACTTTGATGCTCTGGCCCGCCTGGAGGTTATATTCGACTACCTCGCCGTCTATTTCCACAAAGGCCGTACCCGGGCCGGTCAGCTTTTGCAGTATAAAGCCCTCCCCGCCAAATAGCCCTGCTCCCAGGCGCTTGCGGAAGTGCATTTCCAGATCAACGCTGGATTCGGCCACCAGGAAAGCGCTGCGCTGCACAATGATCGAGTACCGCTCCTTGAGCGGAACCGGCAGGATTTTGCCCGGTGCGGAAGCCGCGAAGGTGATCATTCCCTGATCGGCCACGCATGTGTACGTCGTGAGGAACATAGACTCCCCTGCCAGGGCACGGCTGAGCATCTTGCCAAACCCGCCCCGCCCGGAGGTTTTCATTTCTATACCATTAGACATCCACGACATGCCGCCGACTTGCGTGTAAACCGATTCCCCTCGATTGAGAACTATCTCGACGATCTGCATTATGTCGCCCTTAATGCGGTATTGCATTTATCGCTCCTTTCGCTGTCTCCTGTGGCAGTGGCACACGGGGATATTGTAATAGAAAAGGCAGGATCAAGGCCAGTCGGCAGCGGGTGGTGCTCACCGACCCAGGAAGCGCCCCAATAAGTTCACCAGCACGGTCAACAGGATGCTGCCGATCAGGCTGAGGAGCAACATCGAAGTGATCGGCACCATGCACGATATGTTGTCGCTTTCGTAGCGGATGTCGCCTGGGAGATTCCCAAACGCCGGGAATATGCGACCAAGCGCCCACAGCAGGCCGCCGATGAGCGCGATCCCAAAACCTATTACCAGCAACAGCTTCCCGAATCCCTCTATCCCGGTTCCATCGTACATCTCTACACCCCCTCGTCGAAGAGCGAACGTTGCTGCTCCTCGCCCTCGTACGGGATGTTCAGGTGCTCGTAGGCCAGCTTTGTGGCGATCCTACCCCGTGGCGTGCGCGCCAGGAAGCCCAGCTGGATCAGGTACGGCTCGTAGACATCCATTATGGTATCCGGCTCCTCGCTGATCGAGGCCGCTATCGTCTCCAGACCCACCGGCCCACCGCCGAATTTCTCTATGATCGTCCGCAGAACCCGTCGGTCAACATCGTCCAGGCCTAACGGGTCTATATCCAGCAGGTCCAACGCCTCGGATGCCACCCTCCCGGTGATCACGCCATCCGCCCGCACCTGGGCGTAATCCCGCACCCGTCGGAGCAATCTCAGTGCCACACGGGGAGTGCCACGCGCACGCCGCGCTATCTCGGCGATCCCATCCGGCTCTATCGGCACGCCCAGCAACCCGGCAGCTCGCCTGACTATCTCCTCCATCGCCCCCAAATCGTAAAAGTCCAGCCGATACACCGCCCCGAAACGTGCCCGCAGCGGGGCGCTTAGCAGGGCAAGGCGGGTCGTCGCGCCTACGACGGTGAACCTGGGGAGGTTCAACCGCACGCTACGGGCGCCGGGGCCTTTGCCGATAACGATGTCGAGCGCGAAGTCCTCCATCGCAGGGTACAGTATCTCCTCGACCGCACGGCCCAGGCGGTGAATCTCGTCTATGAACAGCACATCCCCCCTGCGCAGATGCGTCAGGATGGCCGCCAGGTCACCCGGACGTTCAATTGCCGGGCCTGCCGTCACCCGGATGTTGACGCCCATCTCGTTGGCGATCACGTGCGAGAACATGGTCTTGCCCAATCCGGGCGGCCCGTAGAAGAGCACATGATCCACTGCCTCGCCCCGCGCCTTTGCCGCCTCGATCAGGATGCTCAGGTTCGCCTTCACGCGCTCCTGACCGATCACCTCATCCAGGGTCCTAGGCCGCAAGGCGTGATCCATCCGATCTTCCGGGCGGGCGCCACCGCCAACCAGCCGCCCCCTGTCACCGGTCATGTCCCCTGCAATGCCTCCACCGCCACAGCTACCGAGAACACGATCAACGCCTGGCCGATGGTATACGTCACCCAAACAACGTCGCCGACCAGGTACCAGACGTTATCGTGGAACAGCCGATTCGCCAGGATCATGTCTGAGAGCATGAACAGAGCCGCCCCTATCGCCATCGGCACGAATCTCCCATCCTGCGCCGCCACCGACGCGGCCATAGCGACCATGCCGCCCAGAAGCAATGCATATCCCAACGAGCCGTAATTCAATATCGGGTCGCCATCAGTGGTGCGGGCGAGGAGAAACCAGGCCACCAGGCCCACAACCAGGCCGATTCCCAGCGAGACCCAGCGGACTCTGACATCACTCAGGCCGAGCACCGCACTCAACCTGAGATACCCGGCGATGTACAACACGTGCCCGATCCCGAACGCGATGATGCCGAATACCACGCCTTTGAGCGCCGGGACGTAATCCGCCAAGATCAGATCGCCCAGCAATCCGAATGTCATCCCCAATGCGATCAGCAATCCATACGTATCAAGCTCTGTCCCTGCGGAGCCTGCTTCCCATAGCAAGAAGGCCACGATGACCAGTATAACCGACATCAACATCCTGGCCGGTTTGGGCAGGCGATTTGCCCGGTCTGGGCTTAGCTCGCCAAATGCGAATCCGAACACTAGCAGCCCCGCGTAAACGACCATCAAGGCCCCTATCAGCACCCTGACCGGCTGCGGCAGAAAGTTGAGCATCACTCCCCCCTTCTATGTGATTCGGAAGCCCTGCCGGGTGGCAGGGAATTTATCAGCCGCCACCGGGCGGCAACGTCGGGGTTGCCGTCGGCGGTATATCCTGGTTGGTCGCTTCCTCTCCGGCAGGCTGCTCCGGGGGGACTTCGGCGCCTTCCGGCGGGATCGCCGTGGGGGGGATCGCCTCGTCGGAAACACATCGGAATCCCAGCCATGGCATCATAGTATTGGGCGTGGCCGATTGACGGTGCACCGTGCGCGCGAAGAAGGGGTAAGCATCCCACGACCCGCCACGTATCACCCTTTCGGTACCGGTGGCCGGGCCAGATGGGTCCAGCACCGTGGCCTCGACGGTGGAGTAGAAGTCGAACTGGTACCAATCCGCCACCCATTCTGCGGCATTCCCGGCCATATCCTCGATCCCATACGGGCTGGCCCCACCCGGATGCGTCCCGACCGGCATGGTGGATTCGGCGTATGGCCGTGTCACCGCCAGGTCCGAGCTAAACGTATTGCCCCAGGGATATATGCGGCCATCGTCACCGCGTGCAGCCCGTTCCCATTCCGCTTCGGTTGGGAGTCTGCGCCCCAGTGCCTCACAGTATGCCCTGGCCCCAAACCAGCTGACATTGGTGACCGGGTGCTGCTCCAGCAACTCGCTGACCACCCGGTACGTCGTGCCATCAAAGCTGATCGCGCTGTACTCGTACTCGTTTTGCGTGTTGATACACCGCTGCCCATCGCAGCCGGTCAGGTGGCTTTCCGGCCCCATGCTGTTGAGGAACGCCACGTACTGGACGTTGGTAACCTCGAACCTTTCCATCTGGAAGCTGGTGAGGGTGACCGGGTGCGGCGGGAATGAGTCCTCTGCCCAGGAAAGCTGGCAATTACCCCCGGCGTCAAGGCATTCCTGGACGGCTATGGTAGCCTCTTGCACGTTGGTGCCCATCTGGAACGTCCCGCCCGGAACCGGTCTCAGCTCGGTTGCCAGCTCCAGGAGAACCGGGTCTACGAGCGTGCCGTTGCCCGCCATTACCGGCTGGGCGGGTGTGCCTTCACCTGTGGAGCCTTCCGGTATCGCGGTCGGCATGGGCGGAGGGAGTGTGGGTGGTACGGGAGATGGGCCTGGAACGGAGATGGTCAGGGTTGGGCCTTGCAGGGGTTCGGTTGGGGTTGGGGTTGGTGTTGGTGTCTGGGGAGCGGGTGATGGGTTTTGATCGGCTGCGACGGAGATCGCGCCCGTCGGCTGTGCGGCTACGGGGGTATCGGGTGTGGCAGTTACGCAAAGCTCTGCCTCTCCCACCTGATTTATAGTCGCCACCTCCGGCACGTGGAAGCTCAACACCCCCGCCAGGTAACCTATAACGCAGGCCGCGCCGGCGCAGCTAAGCCCTATCATTATGCCGACCGCGAGCCATTGCCAGCGAGCACTTCCTCCCCGACCGGTTCGCAGCGGCACAGTTCTATCCATGCGGTACACGCTGGTCTAAGCCTCCTGCCAGTTTCGTTTGTGGCCATATCTCATGCGGCCTTTCAGATATTACCCCTCAAATCCTTCCAAAAGCAACCCCAGGTCACATGGCGATTGGCGGGCGGGCATTTGCCAGTCCGCATTTGAGGGTATAATAGCGACCGATTTGTGAGGACCTGGATATATATTCTTCTGACTACGGAGGGAAAATGAGCACCATAGAAGCCGTTATCGGTCGTGAGGTACTGGACTCTCGCGGTAACCCCACAGTCGAGGTAGAGGTGATACTGGATGACGGCGCCTGGGGACGCGCGATAGTCCCATCGGGAGCCTCGACCGGCCAACATGAGGCCATCGAGCTGCGCGATGGCGACAAAAGCCGCTATAACGGCAAAGGCGTCCTCAAAGCCGTCGCCAATGTCAACGGCCCGCTGGCAGATGCCGTGATCGGCATGGACGCCACCGATCAACGGGCGCTCGACCCCGCGATGCTCGCGCTTGACGGCACGCCCACCAAAAGCAAGCCCGGCGCCAACGCTATCCTGGG
>JALXEW010000125.1 GCA_027069285.1 Ardenticatenia bacterium
CGGGGGGCGCGCCGGAGCCGCATGAACGCTGGGCCCAGATGATGGTGTGGCCATGCGAATCCGGCGAGGTATCCGTGGTGAAGTGCCCGAAATGCGGATATGCGGCGCTGGAAGAAATTGCCGAATCCAATCCCCCGCCCGGCCAGGATGAGCCACCCGCGCCGCTTATCGAGGTGGAGACGCCGGGCTGCAAGACCATTGCGGACGTGGCCGCATACGTCGGCGTGCCGGAATCGCAGACCCTGAAAGCGGTCTTCTACATGTACGAGGAGCGGGAGTTCGTTTTTGGGCTGTTGCGCGGCGATCGGGAGATGAACGAGGCCAAATTACGCCGGATTCTCGGCGGCGGGGAATTGCGGCCTGCTACCGAGGATGAGATCGCTGCCACCGGTGCCATCCCCGGATATGCATCTCCCGCCGGACTCAGAGTGCGGGCGGAGGGGGAGAGCGATGGCATCACCGTGATCGCCGATCGCTCGATCACCATGGGGGCCAACTTCGTCGTGGGCGCCAACAAAGAGGGCTACCATATGACCGGCGCCAACTACCCGCGTGACTTCTCGGTCACCATGATCGCGGATATAGCCGCCGTGGCCGAAGGCGATACCTGCGTCCATTGCGGCTCCGATCTGGTGATGGAGAAGGCCACGGCTTTAGGGCGGCTATCGGCTCTCGGTGAGGACGTGATCGAAGCCGCCGATGCCCGGTACCTGGATTCTGAGGGACATCACAGGCCGCTTGGAGTCGGGGCCTGCGTGGCCGATTTGGACGCGATCATGGCGGCACTCCTGGAACGCCACAATGACGAACACGGTATAATTTGGCCTGTGTCGGTGGCGCCTTTTGACGTTTACATCGTCGCCCTGGGCAACTCCGAGGGCGTTTTGACTCAAGCCGGCGACATCTACGCCCGGCTTCGCGAGGCAGGTGTGGACGCGCTGCTGGACGATAGAAAGGAAAGCGCCGGGGTCAAATTCGCCGACGCCGATCTTTTGGGAATGCCGGTAAGGCTCACCATCAGCAAACGGACGTTGGAAAAGGGCGCGGTCGAGATAAAAGCCCGCCCCGGTACGGAAAAGGAGCTTGTGCCGCTTGAGGCTGCAATCGAGGCTGTGTTGCGTATGCTGGGTTCACCTTAACATCTCTCACGCTCGAACCTGTGGGATTCGGCGTCAAAAAGGACGAAGTATCAGTGAACGGATGCTTGCCCTCGCGTGGTCCTCAGCGGTATATTAATTTCAATGCTCGTTGGGAGACCTCTGGGGCGGCCTTTGGGGAAGATGTTTGAAAGTAGAAACCCCGCACTTGAGGCGCTACATGCTGTCATCACAGCAATGAGCGAAGCGCCGTCTGAACTTGAGGCGATGCTCTGCGCCGCCTTAAAGACAATCGTGGGTTATACCGGCGTGGATATGGGGGGAGTGTTCCTGCCGGTTGCCGGGGGAGAGCTTGAATCCGCCGCCATGGTGGGCGGGGAGTGGCCTCACGCCGACGCGAACATCGTTCTTTGCCTTGCCCTCTTCGATAAGATGAACTCGTCCGGCCATGTCGGCCCACTATTCCTCAGTTCCCCGACCGAGATCGCCAGATGGAGTCCGGAGCATGAGCTGCCGGATGGGATAGGCGGCATGGCGATATTGCCGCTGCGGGCGCACGGGCGAAGTTTGGGCGTGATGGTGCTCGGCGCCGGCGACGGTAGCCGACTGGCCGGCGAATCTCGCAGGTGGCTGACACAAGTATCCACCTTATTAGGGCTGGCAATTGAATGTGCCGATAGCTCCGAGCGATTTATCACCTCACTCCGCGAAACGCATGACCGCATTGCCAACCTGATGCAGGCCGTCATCCAGATAGGGCGGGAGGTCGCCGGCATATTGGACGTATCCGCCATGCTGATCACGGTCGCGACGCGGCTCATGGATATGTTCGGGTACCTTCACGCCGCAGTCGGGCTGGTGGAAGGCGATGAGCTGCATATCTACTTCGGCAGCCGCTCCCCTATGGCGAGCTTTGGCCCGGCCCCGTTTCGCCGCCCGCTGGATGGTCAAGGCCTGACTACCTGGGTTGCGCGCAACGCCGTCCCCCTGCTGGTCAGAGATGTGAGCAAAGATGATAGATACGTCCCCGGCCCCGGCCTTGAGGCCTGTAAGGCGGAGCTGGTGGTGCCTTTGATCCACGGCGAGCGAGTCCTGGGCATCCTGGATGTACAGGACGATGAGCCGGATACCCTGGATGAGGACGTTTTGCAGGCCATGAGCGCTCTTGCCGGACAGGTGGCCGCCACAGTTGAGAACGCCCGCCTTTACGAGGAAACGAGGCGTCGGGCCAGCGAGGTGACCGCCCTGCTGGCCACCAGCGAGGCGTTATCCTCAACCCTGGCCCTGGGAGAGAGGCTGGAGATCATAGCCAAGCGTGCCAAGTACCTCCTGGATGCCGATAACGCCGTGTTATTCCTGCTGGATGATGATGGCGAGACGCTCAGGCCGGCGGTGGCGCTCCATGAGTATGCGGATAAGGTAATGCATTCCGCGCTAAAGATCGGTGAGGGACTGACCGGCCACGTAGTGCTATACGGCGAGGGCTGCATAGTCGGCAACTCACTGGAAGACCCCAGGGTACACTACGTTCCCGGCACCCCGATGGAGCAGGAAAGCCTGATCAGCGTCCCGTTGCGCGTTGAAGAGCATGTCCTGGGTGCCATGACCATGAGCCGTATGGGCGCCAATGCCTTCGACGATGGGGACCTGCGCCTTTTGAACACGTTTGCCAGCCTGGCCTCAATGGCCATCGCGAACAGCAGGCTTTACGAGGAAAGCAAACGCCAACGCCAGCTTGCCGAAACGCTCAACCGCATATCCCGTATGGTAGGCTCCACCCTCGACCCGCAGGAGGTGATGGATGCCGTGCTGGCCGAGCTGAGTGAGCTGGTCGAATACGATAGCGCTTCGGTGCTCCTGCTAAACGATGAGGACATGCTGGAGATGGCCTCATCGATAGGCTATCCGGCTAAAGCAGCCCGTTACCTGAATGGCAATGACTTGAGTCACTTCCCGAATCTGCAATGGGTGATGCAACACCGTAAATTGCTGGTCATCCCGGATACCTCACGCAGCGACGAATGGATAAATGTCCCAGGCCTGGCACACGTGAAATCGTGGATTGGGGCGCCGCTGAACAGCCGTGGGCGCCTGGTCGGCGTCCTGACGGTGGAGAGCGTCGTGCCGCTTCAGTACGGCCCTGGAGAGGGCGAAGTGGTGGAGGCTTTTGCCAATCAGGTATCTGTGGCGATAGATAACGCCATACTATTCAGCCGCATCGAAAAGCAGGAGCGTGAGTCCAGGACGCTTTATACGATCTCCAGGTTGCTGAACTCGTTCGATTACACCGGCATACCTCTCAGCGTCCTGGAAAAACTTCAGGGCGTTATCAGATTTGACGTGGGCGGCATCCTGGTTATCGAGGAAGAGGTGGCCAGGGTATTCGTCATGGCCACTCGTCCGATTTCCGCAGAGATCGTGGCGGAGATAGAGGACAGATTGCTGGAAGCCTACGAGCAATTGAGCAGGGTGGGGCTGGGGATGCGCAGCGTGGAGCGGACGATAGACGGCCCGGTTGTTGATAGGGCAGATGCTGCGATCACCAGGCTGGAAGCCAGGCTCTCGGCGCCGCTCATAGCCACAAGGCATATCCTCGGTGCCATCGAGCTTGCCTCGGTCGATCCGGATGCGTTCGAACCGGATAGGGAGTTGCCTCTTCTATTTGCCGTGGCGAATCACCTTGCAACCGCGCTGGATAACGCGCAGTTGCACATGGAACTGAACAGCCGGGTTCAGGAATTGCAGGCCGCGTACGACCGTATGGAAGAAGAGCAGAAGCTCAAAGAGGATATGGTGCAGACCGTATCCCACGAGATACGGAACCCGCTCACGTTCATCAAAAGCTATGGGCAACTCCTGCTGGAGGAGGAGCTGACGCCATCACAACGTCATGCGCTTGAGCTTATCGTGGATAAGGCGGAGTTCATCGAAAAAATGGTCGAAGACGTTATATCGCTCAAGCGCATCAGCAGGGATGCTTTGGAGCTGGTCGAGGTAGACCTGGTGGAGTTGGCCAGGAACGCGGTGGAAAGCGCCAGGATCGCGGCTTCCAACAGCGGGATCGAGATCGCGCTGGAGCACGACCCGGATGTCCCCACCATCATGGGCGATCCGATGCGATTGACCCAGGTTTTCCAGAACCTTTTGAGTAACGCGGTCAAATTCAGCCCATTCGACACCACGGTCACCGTGCGGGTCAGGAGCATGGGGGATAAGGTGCGCGTCGAGGTTGCGGACCAAGGGATCGGCATCCCGGAAGATAAGCTTGAGAGGATATTCGAGCGCTTCTACCAGGTAAAAGATAACCGGCTGCGGGCCAGGGGGGGCATCGGTCTGGGGCTTGCCATCTCCAAACAGATCGTCGAGGCGCATGGCGGCAGGATATGGGCCACCAGCGAATTGGGCAAGGGCAGTACCTTTTACTTTGAGCTTCATCGGGCGAGGGAGAACGGGGTTTCCGGCAACAAGGGGGAGGACTCGTGACCCTGGTCTGGCTGGCAGCGGCGTGGGTTGCCGGGATACTGCTGGCCTCGACCGACGGTGGGAACTTCACCGGCTGGATCATAATTGGCGGCGTGGCGCTCCTGTCGGCGCTCGTTATGCGGGATCGGCCAACCGTGCGGTTGGCGCTACTGATGGTGATGATGGCCGCCTTTGGGGCGGCCAGATATATCGGCTCGCTCCCGGTCATAGACGAGACTCACATAGCTTACTACAACGATACCGGCTACTTTGAGCTGGAAGGCGTGATCTCCGCCGAACCCGACCCGCGCGATACCCACTTCAACCTGCGCGTCGCGATGGATACATTGCGCGATGGTGATTTGGAGGTCACGGTGCACGGCGTGGCCCTGGTGCAGGCGCCGCGCTCCGGTGATTACGCATACGGCGACCGGGTTGAGATATGGGGGCGCCCTTCCACGCCGCCTACCTATGACACATTCTCCTACCGTGACTACCTGGCCCGCCACGGGATATTGACGCTCGTGCCGGATGCCCGCGTGACGGTGCTCGGCAGCGGGTACGGGAATCCGGTCATAGCAGCGATGCTGCAATTTAAGGCACGCGCCCGCTCGGTCATCTCCGCCTTCCTGCCGGATCCGCAGGGGGCGTTGCTGACCGGAATCCTGTTGGGCGATGAGAGCGGCATCTCCCCGGACGTTGGGGACGCTTTTGCCGCGACCGGGACAACGCATATCATCGCCATCTCCGGCTTTAATATAGCCATAGTCGCCGGGTTGATGATGGGCCTGGCCCGCAAAGTCATGGCCGAGAGATACGCTGCCATGCTCACGATCGTCGGGATCGCGTTTTACGCGGCCCTGGTCGGCGGCGACCCTGCCGTGGTGCGCGCGGCTATAATGGGCGGATTGGGCGTGATCGCCGCCAGAATCGGGCGGCAGACATATGCGCTCTCGTCTATGGCGGCGGCGGCTTTGGTTATGAGCCTTCTCAATCCCCAGGTGATATGGGATGTTGGCTTCCAGCTGAGCTTTGCCGCCACGTTAGGCCTGGTGCTTTATACTGGCCGGATCGAGGAGGGGATTCGGCGTCTGCTGAGGGGCCTCTTTGCCGCCGAGACGGTGGAACGTGTGATCGGGGCGCTTTCCGAGCCGGTGATAGTCACCCTGGCCGCTCAGATCACGACGTTGCCGTTGCTGGTGCTATACTTCCGGCGACTGAGCCTGGTTTCGCTTTTCGCCAATGCCCTGATACTCCCCGCTCAATCGCTCGTGATGGTGATCGGCGGGCTTGCAACGCTGATTGGCCTGGTCGTTTTCCAGATCGGGCGGCTGTTCGCGTGGGCTGACTGGCTGTTCCTGACGTATACCATCGAGGTCGTCCGGGTGCTGAGCCGCCTCCCGTGGGCCGAGATGGATGTGGCCGTCGCGCCGGTGGCGGCCTGGGGCATGTACCCGTTGCTGATGGGCGTGATGGAGATGGTCTCCATGCCCGGCGAACGGATTCGGAAGTTGGCGGATGCGATACGGCGCCGGATCGGGACCGAGGGCCTGATGGGCGCCGGGGCCGTGGTGGCCGCGCTGCTATGGGCGGTGGCCATGACCGGGCCGGATGGGCTGCTCTGGGTGCGATTCCCGGATGTTGGGGATGGCAATGCCGTGCTGATCCAGACTCCCGGCGGGGCACATG
>JALXEW010000126.1 GCA_027069285.1 Ardenticatenia bacterium
TGGGACGCCCGGCTCATCGTATCCGATCGTCCCCACGTAGGCCGATGCCCGGTTATAGTAGTTGTGCCGGGCGACGACCGTGTTCAGGATGCGGTGCCGACCCTCGGCTCCGAGCACTATTGATGCGTCGGCGTCGGCATAGGCTACCAGCGCGTTGATGATGTCGCCATCGTGCCAGTATTTGATCGCGTTGCGACCGATGTGGTGCACGTACACGTTGGCCGAAAGCACCCGGGTTGCCTTCAAGTCTATGCCGTCGGCGCCTGCGCCGGTTATCTCGGCGTTGAACACCACGATGTTATCTCCGCTTTCGACCGCTATGGCATCGCTCCAGGAGTTTTCGCCTTCGCCCCCGGACATGGTTATTGAGATCGCTTCCAGGCGGACGTTGTTACAAGGCCCTTCGCCGCAGTTGAAGCCTATCATCGCGTTGCGGATTGCCACGTCGTAGAGCAGCAGGCCGTCTATCAGGGGCTGAGGGTTTTGGCCGCCGTTATCCGGGATGATCGAGCGGATGCCGTCACCTCCGGTGATCTCCTCGATCCTGAGATGGCGTAGCACCAGGTTTCTCTGCGGGCTATCTGTCCTGCCGAAGTATATCCCGGCCCCTCTGGTGAACCCGCGAATTGTGAAGCCGTCTATCACCAGGTTATCCGCCGTGGCGATTATACATGCCAGCCAGGCCCAATCCTCGCTGAGTGGCCTCAGGATCGCGCCGCTCACGTTTTCCGCCACCAGGGTCACGCCCGGTGTGTTTAAGATGATGCTGTCATCGTATACGCCTACTGGGTATTCGCCGTCGGCCACCAGTATCACGTCACCGGTTTGGGCCAGCTGGGCTGCCCTTTCCACGTTCCGCAGTGGGGATTCGGGTGTCCCTTCGGCGTTATCGTCGCCTTCCGGCGAGACGTACCAGATGCGCCCGCCGGGGGCGGGGCTATAGGGCCTGGATGGGTTGGTCGGGAAGGCGTCCCAGTTTATGTCTATCACGGTCGGGATGGTCTCGACGGTAAAGCTCCCGGATGGGCCGCATATTTCGCCGTCACAGACTCCTGGTTCGGCATCGGGCGGTTGTTGGGCGGTGGCCGGGCGCGGGCCACCGATGAGTATCGCGATTCCGATGATCACCGCTATGGGGATCGCTTTGCCTGCTATTTGCATTTCTGTCTCTCCTGAAAGCCGCTAATCTTCGTCAGCTTCTCGGCGCAGGATACGCCCTGCAACGATCAGGATTCCGCCTGTCACCGCGATTATCAGCCCGATCAGTAAGGCGGTGCCGGTCGCTCCCGGTGTCCCGATCTCTGCGCCGGTTGTGGGGCTTATGGCTGCGACCACGGTCACTTCCACCGGCGCCGATCTGACCGTGATCATGCCGCCGGGCGCGAATGCCTCGGCGATCATCGCCAGTGTACCGGGGTCGTCCAGCGCGATGGCTAGTTGCCAGCCGCCGTCTGGCCCTGCAACTGTCTCCCCAAGCCGGGAGCCGTCATCGCGTAGCAGCCGTATCTCGGAGTATGGGGCCGCTTCTCCGATTATCATCACTTCCTCGCCGGCCAGGATGGTCGTGCCGCTTGTCGGGGAGGTTATCACTGCCGGGATCGGGGTCGGGGTGTCGGTTGGTGTTGGAGTGTCGGTTGCCGTCGGGGATGGGGTTGGCGTGTTGGTTGGCGATGGTGTGGGGGTCAGGGTGTTCGTCGGTGAGGGCGTGTGGGTTGGTGAGGGCGTGGGGGTGCGGCTTGGCGTTGGCGATGGGGTGTCGGT
>JALXEW010000127.1 GCA_027069285.1 Ardenticatenia bacterium
CCCGTGAGGTTTGCAGCCTGGCGCCGACGGCGCTGGCCGGATCGGTCACCAGCAGCACCTCAGAGGCTGCCGCCCCCACCCTTGTCACCTGGCCTACCAATCCCAACTCGGTCACCACCGGCATCCCGCGCTGGATGCCGTCACGTGCGCCCTTGTTAATGAAGATCACGCGCACAAATCCGCTGGTATCCCGTCCGATCACGTCGGCGGTGACGTATTCCCGACCCGTGGTGGAAGTGGCGTAATCGAGCAGTGCGGCCAGACGTTCATAATCGTGGGCGATCTCCCGCAACTCCACCACCTCGGACTGTAAAGCCGCCAGCGCTTCCTCGAGCTCCCGATTGCGTTCCTGCAGGTTCTGGAGGTTCGCCAGGTTATCGGAGAATGAGACGACGTCCATCACCAGGCCGTTGACCAGGCCCTGTATCGTGTGGATGGGCCATGCGGCCAGCCCTTCGACCGGTGCCAATAGCCCGATCACACTAAAGGCGATCAGCGCCAGGCTGATCGCCGTCAGGGTAGCCAGAGTGAGCACTTGCCCGCGCATCTTCTCACGCCATCATAGTCAATAGTATACTCAGCAGATACAGCGCCAACAGCGGACCCATCACCAGTGCCATATTGAATGGATCGACGGTGGGCGTGATCATAGCCGCTATCACCGAGCTGATCACGACGGCCAGTCGCCATCCCCGGGCCAGGTCGCGCCAACTCAGCACCTTGAGCTTCGCCAGCAGGAAGAGAACAAGCGGCGTCTCGAAGCTCAAACCGATCCAGAAGACGAGCGAAGTCACGAAGGCGATATAACGGTCGCTTGTCCACTCGGTGGTGAAAATCTCGCTTTGGAAGCCACTCAAAAAGCCCAACGCCGCCGGCATCATCACAAACCAGGCGAAAGACGCCCCCGTCAGGAACAGCGCCGTAGCCACCGGTAGCGAGAAGTACACCCAACGTTGTTCCTGAGGGGTCAGCCCTGGCATCACGAACGCCAGTACCTGATAGACGATATACGGCAGGGCCATAATGGCCCCTGCCATCAACGATACCCGCAGGTACGTTACCACGGATTCGGTAGGGCCGAGCGTCTGGAGCGGGTGGCCGTACGGGCGGATCAGGAACAGCAGGATACGGTCGGCGATGAGCGTTGCCACCATAGTCGCCACCACCAATGCTATGACCGACCGTATCAGCCTCCGGCGCAATTCCTCGAAGTGCGCCCAGAAGCTCATCACCTTTTGCCTTGCAGGTGAAGAGTGCTTTTTCACCGTGGTAGCCATGCGTCGTAAGGGCTTTTAGTAGCGGATTCGGCCTCGTCCAGTTGTCCGGTAGTTTGCTTCTCCCGGTCGGATTTCCGGGGAGCGGGTTCCGGGTTGGCGCCGGATGTGAGATTTTTCCGGCTGCCGAGGTGGGTTCCGGTGCGGGCGGGCTTGCCTGCCGCCTTGATCTCCTCGTTGATGTAACCGATGGATTCGTTCCACATGTCCCGTATGTCGCGGAACCACCTGCCGGCGCGGTAGGCCCATCGTGCCAGGCGTTTAGGCCCGGCGACGGCCAACGCGATCACGGCTATCAGAACCAGCTCTGGAAACCCGATTCCCAAAACATCCACTAGGCCGTTCCCTCGTCATGGTCTCGATAAGCGATCCCTATCGCCTCCCGTTGCGACACAATTGCTCCCAGCACCCCGTTGACGAAGCGGAAAGTGCTTTCGGAGCCGAATAGTTTTGCCAATTCCACGGCCTCGTTTATCGCCACCTTGACGGGAGTCTCACCGTCCACCAGGAACTCATAGAGCGCCATCCTCAAGATATTTCTGTCGATGATCGCCATCTGTTCCAGCGGCCATTCAGGTGCGTAGCGTTCGATCAGCCCATCCAGCCAGTCCCTATGTTCCAGCACGCCGTTGACCAGGTTGTGGATGAACGGAATCACCCCGTCCGGCACTTCCTCCTCGGCCAGGCGATTGGTGATCACTTCACCGGGTTCGTGGCCGGTGCAATCTATCTCGTAGAGTGCCTGGAGAGCGACGCTCCGAGCTTTCCTGCGGGCTTTCATAGCGTCACCTCCTGATTGCCGCTCAGCCCTGATTGACGCGGAAGGCCACATCTTCCACGTGGACGTTTACGGCAAGCACCTCCATGCCGACCATTTCCTCGATGGCGCGGGTTACCTCTCGCTGTACCTGGTGGCATACCTCGCGGACGTTTACATCTGGCTCGATGATGATATATATATCCACCACCACGGTCTGATCGTTGACCACCATCTGCACCCCATTGGCCGATGGGGCACGTCGGAAGAGCCGCCCTATCCCGCCGGGGGTATTGCCCATACGGGCCACGCCCTCGACGCCAAGCGTCGCCAGCCTGGCGATAGTCAGCAGCACATTAGGGGCTATGGTGATCTTATCTTTGGCGCTCATTGAGTCCGTCCTGTACATCCCTCGGCTTTTACTTTACCCCATCACCATGCCGCCGTCCACAGAGAGAACCTGCCCGGTGATATATCCTGCTTCCTCCGAGGCGAAGAAAGCCACCGCGAAGGCCACCTCCTCCGGCCTGGCCCATCGGCCCATCGGTATCGCGGCGTTGAGTGGCTCGATCACGTCTTTTGGCAGGTCTTTGGTGAGCGCGGTTGGCACGAAACCCGGCGCCACGGCGTTGACGGTGATATTTCGGCTGGCCACCTCGCGGGCGAGGGCCTTTGTGAAGCCGATCAGGCCTGCCTTACTGGCGCTGTAGTTAGTTTGCCCGGCCTGCCCGGCGATCCCGCTGACGCTGGAGATATTTATTATGCGTCCGTATCGCTTGCGCATCATGTACCTGACGGCGGCCTTTGAGCAGTTGAAAGCGCTTTTGAGGTTGACCCTTATCACCCGGTCCCAATCGTCCTCGGACATCCTGATGATGAGGTTATCGCGTGTGATGCCGGCGTTATTCACCAGGATGTCTATCTTGCCGAATTCGTCCACCGCCGCCTTGATCAGGCCCGCCGCCTGCTCAAAATCCGAAACGTCGGCTGCATGGGCGATGGCTCGCCCGCCCATATCTCGTATCTCCTGAGCGGTGCCTTCGGCCTTTTCCTGTGTCAGGTCATTGACGCAGATGGCAGCCCCTCCACGTGCCAGAGTCAGCGCGATGGCGCGTCCTATCCCCTGGCCGGAGCCGGTTACAACTGCCACGCGGTCTTTAAACTCCAACATACCCCCTCCTTCCTGATCGATCCCATGCCATAACGAAAACGAGGGCCGGACGCCCGTGGCAATATGATAGCCGGAGATACCGGGGCGTCAAAATGCCGTTTGACACTCGGCAGGCCAGGCCACGGAGCTGGACGGTGCAGGGAAGATTTTCCCACGGGTTTGGAAGATTGTATACTTATAGAACGTGAAACTTGCGGTCGATGGCAAAGCAGTCTGTGCCCATGATGAAGTCTATCACCGTGTGCTTTCACGGCCTGGTGAACATGACGAGGGCGGATTACTCTCGGCAGTCTGGCCGTGGGTGTAGTGATGCCGTCGTGCCACTGGCGTTATCACCGGATATTTGAACCGGAGACCGAAGATGATAAAACAAGTTATCTCGAAGCTTTATAATTCATCTCCTAGGGAGCTATTGCATCAGCTCAGGGCGAGGTTGCGACCCACGAAGCCCAGTTGGGCCGATGATGGTGAGGTAAGGAGAATATCCGATGAACTGCGAAGGCGGTTTTCCGTTTATCAAGTGTCTGGCCTGAAGACCATCAGCCCGCAAGAATTTTCCGATTACATACATTCCAAAATCGGACAGGTGGATTATCAAGCCGAAGGCTATGCGGATTATGAATTGGATCGGCAAAGGGATTTATCGATCAAGTTCCACTGGGGGCATAATCACGACTTTGGGGATTTCAGGCTGGAAGGCAGAATGGGTGATAGACATATCAACCTCCTGGCGAATTTCATCACCCTCTTCCCGATCTCCATTGAGGATTTCGAAGACAAGGACGTTTTTGACATCGGTTGTTGGACCGGTGGAACTACCTTACTTTTAGCCTCTCTCGGCGCCAGGGTATTTGCGATTGAGGAAGTCAGGAAGTACGCCGAAATGACATCCTTCCTGGCGAAATCTTTTGGTATTGACGAGCGGGTTACGGTTGAGCCTATATCGGTTTATGATTGCAACTCGGATGAGTTTTACGACCGATTCGACATTGTATACTTCCCCGGCGTGATCTATCACCTGTCCGATCCCCTGCTAGCCTTGAGGATACTCTTCAATTCGCTAAGGGTTTCTGGGGTCATCCTTATTGAGTCGGCAGGAATCAACAGAGAAGAACCGTTTTGTAGATTCGATGGAAGCCTGGTGTACGGCACCGGGACTAGGGAAAGACTTGACCGTTCGGGATGGAATTGGTTTGTACCGTCCCCATCAGCTCTTTACAGGATGATGCGAGAGGCGGGATTCGATGAGGTTGAAACGCTATGGCACAGGCCTACCAGCAGAGTCTACGGCTATGGGAGAAAAGTATCTCAGGTTGGCATCTGCAAAGCAGGACTATCCGTTCCAAGCATTAGATGAATAGGAGCCAGCTGCCGGCTGTACCTTCTCACACCGTTGACTTTCCTCGTCTCTCGACCGGCGTTTCCAGTTTGACAATTTGGCTTCCATGCTATATTATCACTAGTTAACAAGCGCATATTATCTAAAGCGTTGACCGGGACGAGTACCGACCGGGAAAGGCCCCAGGGAGGGTGGGCCGTAGACTGGAAGCCTGCCTGGCCGGACGGTTGGGAAAACCACCCGCGAGCGGACTCCTGAAAGGCATCTGCCGAGTATGGGGTCACGGGTCGCTTCCGTTATCGGCGAAAGAGGGCTACGTGAGCCTTGTGGCCGCGTAGCTGAAATTGGGTGGAACCGCGTGGAAACCCCTCGCCCCAAGCCGGGCGAGGGGTTTTTGATTATAAGACGAAGGAGGAGATGGAGATGGCACCGAAGGCTAACGAGAAAGAGAAGTTGCAAGATGTGGGCGTGGAGTGGGAAAATGTGCTTTGCAGCGTAGACCTGCACCGTCCGCAACATTCGGACGGAACGAGTGACGAATCCCACCGGCCACAGTTTAACGAGTCCGACTGGGAACCGGGCCGCTGTTGCAGATGACCCATCGAGATCACCGGGAGTAGGCATATGGGACAATACGAAGAGAGCAAACTCTATAGAATACGACACTCCGCCGCGCACGTTATGGCGCAGGCCGTGCTGGAGATGTTCCCGGAGGCCAAGATCGCCATCGGCCCGCCGATAGAGGACGGCTTCTACTACGATTTCGACCTGCCACGACCATTGACGCCGGAGGACCTGGAAGAGATCGAAAAGCGTATGCGCGAGATAATCGCCGGCGACTATGAATTCGTGCGCCGGGAAGTTTCTGCCGACGAGGCAAGGCATATATTCGCCGATCAGCCGTACAAACTGGAAATAATCCAGGACCTGGAAAAAGGCGGCATAGACGAGCACGGCCACGAGGTTGAAGGCCCGGTGCCGATCACGATCTACCGGCACGATGATTTCGTTGACCTTTGCCGGGGGCCGCACGTATCGCGCACGGGCGAGTTGAACCCCGATGCCATCAAACTGTTGAACGTGGCCGGGGCCTACTGGCGAGGCGACGAGCGCCGCCCGATGTTACAACGCATATACGGGACGGCCTGGGAGACGCCGGAGGAATTGCAAGAGTACTTAAGCCGCCTGGAAGAGGCCAGGAAGCGGGATCATCGCAGATTAGGCCAGGCCCTTGACCTGTTCAGCGTCGCACCGGATGCAGTCGGGCCGGGCCTGATACTATGGCATCCAAAAGGCGCCATGATCCGCAAGATCATGGAGGATTACTGGCGCGATATGCACATCAAAGGCGGCTATCAATTCGTCTACACGCCGCATATTGGCAAAGCCACGCTCTGGGAGACCAGCGGCCACCTCAAATGGTACAAAGAGAGCATGTACGCCCCGATGGACATCGAGGGGCAGCAATACTACATCAAGCCGATGAACTGCCCGTTTCACATACAGATATACAAAAGCCGCCGTCGGAGCTTCCGCGAGCTACCGCTGCGCTGGGCCGAACTCGGCACGGTTTACCGATATGAGAAATCGGGTGTGGTTCAGGGGCTAACGCGCGTGCGCGGCTTTACTCAGGATGATGCCCACATCTTCGCCACGCCCGATCAGATGTACGATGAGATCAACCGGGTTCTGGCCTTCTGCCTGGAGCTGCTGGAACCTTATCATTTCGCGCTAAAATTCGAGCTTAGCGTGCGCGATCCGGCCAATCCCGAAAAATACGCCGGGACAGATGCGGATTGGGAACTGGCCGAGTCGACCCTGGTGAAGGCACTGGAGACACAGGGCAAGGAATACGTTCGCATGGAAGGAGAGGCGGTTTTCTACGGCCCCAAGATAGATATTAAGGCCGAGGATGCCCTGGGACGCAAATGGCAACTTTCCACCATCCAGTTTGACTTCCACCTGCCGGAAGCCTTCCAAATGGAATACATCGGTGAGGATAACCGCCCCCATCGCCCCTACATGATCCACAGGGCGCTTTACGGCTCGATGGAACGCTTCTTTGGCATCCTGATCGAGCACTTTGGCGGCGCATTCCCGGCCTGGCTGGCGCCGGTGCAAATAGTACTGATCCCGATAGCCGACGCCCAGGTGCCGTATGCCCGTGAGGTGGCTGCCGGGTTAGAGGCTGCAGGCTTCCGCGTCGAAGTCAACGATTCTCCCGACCGAATGGCACGCAAGATCGCCGAGGCCACCACGCAGAAGGTGCCCTATATGCTCATAATCGGCAAGCGCGAGGTGGCCGATGGCACAGTTTCGGTGCGGCTGCGGACCGGTGAGGATTTGGGCGCCATGTCGGTCGAGGCGTTTGTGAACCGGGCCAGAGAGGTGGTCGAGGGCAAATCGCTTGACCTGTGAGCTGTTCGCGGGTTTGGCGATCGTCACTCAGGGCAGGCCCCCGTGCCTGCCCTGCATTTTTGTCGCCTGCCGGGAGCGTCCGGAGAGAATTGATAGTTTCTGACACCTCTACTGATAGCTTTTGGCAGTCGAGTTCTGGCATAATGTCGGCACCTTCGTGGTCAAAAAAGCATTCTGAAAGCATTCTGGGAGGCGAAGTCATGGATATATCACGACACTGGCGACTGAATAGGCAACGGTACGCGATGGCCGGGACCACCTGCCCCAACTGCGGGCAGCCGATGTTCCCGCCTCGTCCCGTATGTCCGCACTGCGCGGCACCGATTGACGTCTACGAACTTGGGAACGGCAAGACCGCCCGTCCGGTTGCGGACTTTGCGGTTAAGGTGCCGGTTCGCCAGGCGTGAGCGAGAGAGGGAAACGTGAGCGCTTTGCACAAATCGCTGCCTGCTGAATTTAGCGGACTCGGCACGGTGTACTCGTTCACCGTGGTGCGCGAGGCACCGGAAGGGTTCGAGGGCCAGGCGCCTTATGTGCTCGCGCTGGTGAAGTTGGACGAAGGGCCGCTTGTGACGGCCCAGTTGACCGATCTGGACGGAGATGTCGCCATCGGCGACCGCGTGGAGATGGTGACCAGGCGGCTGCGGACCGATGGTGAGCGAGGGATCATACTTTACGGGTACAAATTCAGGCCGGTACTGAAGAGGTCGTGAGTTTCCATAGGCCTCTGGTACAATCCCCCTCCCTCCCGCGCACGCGCGGGAGGATTCTTTTTCTATTTACGGCCACGGCGGGGGCTACGCGGGGCGGGCCACCTGTCACCGTTGCCGGTCAGGGCCAGCACTTCCCTTAGCTCGAATATCTTATCGCGTAGCATGGCGGCCTTCTCGAATTCCAGGTCTTGAGCGGCGGCCTTCATCTGCTTTTCCAGCTCGCGTATGAGCTTGCTCAGCTCGTGCGGCGGCAACTTGTGAGCATCGATCGGCACGCCGGTTTCCTCTTCCGCCTCGGCGGCCCGTTCCTGTGCTACCCGGTCGGTCAGGTCGCGCACCTCTTTGACTATCGAGCGTGGCTCGATGCCGTGTTCTTCATTATAGCGCCTTTGTATCTCGCGTCGGCGGTTAGTTTCCTCTATGGCGCGGCGCATCGAATCGGTGATCTTATCGGCATAAAGTATCGCGGTGCCGTTGACGTGTCTGGCCGCGCGGCCCATAGTCTGGATCAGGGCTTGCTCGGAGCGGAGGAAACCTTCTTTATCGGCATCCAGGATCGCCACGAGTGATACCTCCGGCAGGTCGAGTCCCTCGCGCAGGAGATTGACCCCCACAACCACGTCGTAAAGTCCCAGGCGCAGGTCGCGCAATATCTCCACCCGCTCTATCGTATCTATCTCCGAGTGGAGGTAATGCACTTTGATGCCCATCTCGCGCAGATATTCCGAAAGGTCCTCGGCCATCCGTTTAGTCAGGGTGGTGACCAGGGCGCGTTCGCCGCGTTTGACCCGTTTGCGTATCTCGCCCAGCAAGTCTTCCACCTGGCCTCTGACCGGTTTGACGATCACTTCCGGGTCGAGCACGCCGGTTGGGCGGATGATCTGTTCGACCACTTGCTCGGCCCTTTCCAGTTCGTAAGGCCCCGGAGTGGCGCTGGTGTATATGGTCTGGCCCATGCGTTCCTCGAACTCGGCGAAGTTCAGCGGGCGATTATCGAGTGCGCTCGGCAGCCGGAACCCGTATTCAACCAGCACCTCTTTGCGCGATCTGTCGCCGTGGTACATACCTCGAATCTGCGGGATGGTCATATGGCTTTCGTCTATCACCAGCAGATAGTCCGCCGGGAAGTAGTCCATCAGCGTCCAGGGTGGGGAGCCAGGAGGACGTTGGTCAAGGTGACGGGAGTAATTCTCGATCCCGCTGACGTAGCCGACTTCCCGTAGCATTTCCAGGTCATAAAGTGTGCGTTGCTCCAGGCGTTGGGCCTCCAGCAGCTTGTCCTGTGCCTTCAGCTCCGCGACGCGCCGGTAAAGCTCTTCTTCTATGTCCTGGAGGGCCTTTTGAAATTTCTCCTTGTCGGTCACGAAATGCCGCGCGGGGTATATCTCGATCCGGCTGTGTTCCATCAGGGTTTTGCCCGTGATGGCGTCGAAAGTCTGGAGCCGCTCGATCTCGTCGCCGAACATCATAATGCGGTAGCCGGCCTCGGAGTAGGCGGGCAGTACCTCGATGGTATCGCCTCTCACGCGGAACGTGCCACGTCTCAGATCGGTATCGTTACGCTGGTAGTAGATCGAGACCAGGTGGCGCAATATGGTATTCCTGCGGATGGATTGGCCGACTTTGAGTTCCAGCACCACCCGTCCCCAGGTTTCGGGATTGCCCAGGCCGTATATGGCCGAGACTGATGCGACGATGATCACATCCCGGCGGCTCAGGAGGGCGGTGGTGGCGGCGAGCCGTAGCCGCTCGATTTCCTCATTGATGTCGGTATCTTTCTCGATGTAGAGGTCGTGCTGCGGCAGGTAGGCCTCCGGCTGGTAGTAATCGTAGTAGCTGACGAAGTATTCGACGGCGTTTTCCGGGAAGAATTCGCGGAATTCGGCATAAAGCTGCGCGGCTAACGTCTTGTTATGCGCCATGACCAGGGTGGGCCGCTGGATTGCCTCGATGACTTTTGAGATCACATATGTTTTGCCGGTGCCGGTCGCGCCCAGAAGCACCTGGTGGCGCATCCCTTTTCGGATGCCTTCCACCAGCTTCTCTATTGCCTGTGGCTGATCTCCCGTGGGACGGAAGTCCGATACCAGTTTGAATCTGGACATCGCACCTATCGGTTCGCTCATACGTTCGATTCTGATAGAATCTACCGCCTGTGTGTTCTGATCGCAAGGCGATTTATCCGATGGGTGCTGACGGTTGGTATGTGGCTGCCCGGTATGGATTTGGCCTTGTCTTGATTTTGGCATTTCTGGCCGATAAAAGTATAATCTCCATAAGCTAAAATCACGGAAGTAGAGTCGAGATGGACGGATACCACAAGGCCCACACCTGTATGTGTAACTGCCAGGCACAGCCTCTGGAGAAGGGCTCTTGTGGGGTGATTCCATAACCGTCCATGCCGAATATCCGCTCAGGCAAAGGCGAGCCACTCCACAAGAGTGGCTCGTTTTCATTTTCGCAATCCACTTATCTGGAGAGAGTGAGATGAAGATCGCCGATAACGTCACGCAGTTGATAGGGAATACGCCGATGGTTCGGCTCAACAAGGTGGTTGGGGATTCAGATGCCCGGGTCGTGGCGAAGCTTGAGTACTTTAACCCTGCCCACAGCGTGAAGGACAGGATCGGAGTCGCCATGATCGAGGCCGCCGAGAGGGATGGGAAGATCGGGCCGGATACGATCATCGTCGAGCCTACCAGCGGCAATACCGGGATCGCGTTGGCGATGGTATGTGCCCAGCGTGGTTACCGTCTCATCCTGACCATGCCGGATACCATGAGCATGGAGCGGAGGAAATTGCTCCGCGCCTTTGGGGCCGAGTTGATATTGACTCCGGGTTCTTTGGGGATGCGGGGCGCTATCGAGAAGGCTCAGGAACTGGCCGCCGGGAATCCCAATGTTTGGATACCGCAACAGTTTGAGAACCCTGCCAATCCGGAGATACATCGGCGCACCACCGCCGAGGAGATATGGCGTGATACCGATGGTGGAGTTGATGTGCTGGTAGCCGGGGTGGGGACGGGTGGCACGATCACGGGCGTGGGCGAGGTGCTCAAATCGCGTAAACCCTCGGTGAGGGTGGTGGCCGTGGAGCCATCCGATTCCCCGGTGCTATCCGGTGGCGAAAAAGGCCCACATCCCATTCAGGGAATAGGGGCCGGGTTTGTGCCAAAGGTGCTCAATACATCGATATACGACGAGGTGATCACAGTCTCCGGAGACGATGCGTTCGAGACCGCCAGGAGACTGGCCCGTGAGGAGGGGTTGCTGGTTGGGATCTCGTCCGGCGCGGCGGTTTGGGCGGCGCTACAGGTGGCGGCCAGGCCTGAAAGCTCCGGGAAACTCATTGTCGTGATCGTACCGTCCTTTGGCGAGCGCTACCTTTCCACTGCCCTGTATGACGATCTGGAGGGGTGAATATGCTATCTGAGATGCGTGAGGATGTGCGGGCAGTTTTGGAACGCGATCCGGCGGCCAGGCATTGGCTGGAGGTGGTGCTCTGCTACCCTGGGTTGCACGCCGTATGGCTCTACAGGGTGGCGCATCGACTTTGGCGGTCAGGTCTCAAGCTGCCTGCCAGGTGGCTATCCCATCTGGCCAGGTGGCTGACCGGGATCGAGATACATCCTGCGGCGAAGATCGGCCCCAGGCTGTTCATAGACCACGGGATGGGCGTGGTCATAGGCGAGACCGCCGAAATAGGCGCCGACGTGACGATCTATCACGGCGTCACCCTCGGCGGGGTTAGCCTGGAGCCGGGCAAGAGGCATCCCACGATAGGGGATAGGGTGGTGATCGGTGCCGGAGCCAAGATACTCGGCGCCATCACGATAGGTGACGACACGAGGATAGGGGCGAACGCCGTGGTTGTGAAGGACGTGGGGCCTGACATGGTGGTAGTTGGGGTGCCGGGCAGGACGGTGCGACGAGAAGGCTCCAGGCCGATCGACCATCGTCCCGACCTGCGGCATGACGACCTACCGGACATAATCGCCGGGCAGATAGAACATGTGCTTGCCAGGTTGGATGAGCTGGAGCGTTTGTTGATTGCGGATGGACGCATGGATTCCGAGGTCGGAGAGGGAGAAGGGGAGCCTTTATGCGCAAGGTTGCAGGCGGCGGCCCGGCGCCGTCGGTTCTAGGCCGTTCTATCGCCTTCCGGTTGGGGTGAGATCGCTTCCGGCAGATGCTTGCGAAAGCAATCCACGATCTCGGCGTGTGGCCCACTTGCTCCCGGCGGCGATACCACCAAGTCATGGTGGTAGTGGGCCGCCACCCGTTCGATAAGCCATATCTCGGAAGTCGGGTTGATCCCGGGTTGATCGTCCATCCGGTCGAATCCCAGCTCCAGCATCCGACGCGCGAACGGGCGGTATCGTTCCATAGGCAGGATGTGCTTTGCCCGGATCGCCGTGGATGGGGCACGGTATACCACTTCCAGCACGGAGGCGGCGTGCCAGATGGTAAGCGTGGCCACCTGATCGGCCCGTTCCGAATCGGCGCCGAAGCGTATCGTCAGGCGCCATGCCTCGTTCACGCCCGGACGTTTGATCTCATCGCGGAGCGTGGGCAGGCCCAACCTGTCGGAGATCAGGCGGAGTGCATCCGCATGTGCCCTCACGGCACCAGCACGATTTTGCCGAAGACCTCGCCGGCGGCCATCATCTCATGCCCGCGACGGGCCTCGGTTAGCGGCAAAGTGGCGCCGATCACCGGCTTCAGCTTCCCGGCGAAGACCAGGCCCATCACCGTTACGAAATCGCTATGTGGCCCCATTGTCGAGCCGATGATGTTCAGGTGCTTGCCGAAGATGTACCGGATGTCCAGGTCGAAGTGCGGCCCGCTCGTGTTGCCCACCACCAGCAGACGTCCGCCTTTGCGGAGCGAGCGGATGCTGCCAAACCAGGTGGCCTGTCCGACGTTATCTACCACCACGTCCACACCGCGTCGATTAGTCAGCTTGTAGACTGCTTTTGACCAATCCTCCTTTTGGCGGTTGATCAGCACATCGGCGCCCAACTCCTCGGCACGGGCGAGTTTCTCATCTGTGGAGCCGACCACGTAGACTTTTGCGCCGGCCAGCTTGGCTATCTGGATCGAGGCGGTGTTTACCCCGCCGCCCGCGCCCACGATCAGCACGGATTCACCGGCCTGGAGCTTTCCCCTGGTGATCAATGAGTGCCATGCCGTCACGTAGACCAGTCCCGCAGCGGCAGCCTCCTCGAAGCCGAAACCCTCCGGCAATCGGAGCAGGTTACGTGCCGGGACTGCGATATATTGCGCATATGTGCCGCGTACCGTTTCGCCCAGCAGGTGGAAGTTGACGCAGAGGTTATTTTGCCCTTTCTGGCAGAACTCACACGTCCAATCACTGAGCGTCGGATCTATCACCACTCTATCGCCTGGGGCGAAATCGGTCACCCCGTCGCCGACGGCTGCCACGATCCCGGCGGCATCTGCTCCCAGGATGTGGGGGTATTCCAGCTTTATGCCGGGCCATCCCTCCCGCACCCACAGGTCGAGCCGGTTCATAGCTGCCGCCTTGATCTCGATCAGAGCTTGTCCATGTCCCGGCTCCGGGGTGGGGAAGTCCTCGTAGCTCAGCTTATCAGGTCCGCCATGCTCGTGAAGCAGAATCGCCTTCATGCGATACCTCTCCTTTGCCAATTCCAGCGGTGGGCCTGCTACCTTATGCCCAGTTGGTTACGGGCGATGACTATCCGCTGTATCTCGCTGGTTCCCTCGTAAATGCGCGTGATTCGCGCGTCCCGGTAGTAGCGTTCGATGGGCAGTTCCTTACTATACCCCATGCCCCCGAATATTTGCACCGTCTCATCGGTGACATAGGCTGCGGTCTCGGATGCGAATAGTTTTGCCATTGCCGCTTCCAGCGTAAAGCGTTCGCCGGTGGTCTTAGCCCGCTCTTTCGCGAGTGCTGCGTTGATGATGAGCAGTCTACTGGCCTCGATCCGGGTCTTCATATCGGCGATCTTTTGCTGGATCATCTGGAAGGCGCCTATGGGCTTCCCGAATGCGTGACGCTCACGGGCGTACTCAACTGCCGCCTCGTAAGCTGCTTCTGCGATTCCGAGTGCCTGTGCCGCGATCCCGATCCGTCCTGCGTCCAGCACCGTCATCGCTATCTTAAAGCCCTGGCCTTCCTCTCCCAGGCGGTTTTCAACCGGGCATTCGTAGTCCTCGAGCACGATCTCGCTGGTGGCCGAGGCACGGATTCCGAGTTTCGGTTCCTTTTTACCGCGTATGAAGCCGGGCTTATCGGTTTCCAGGATGAAGGCGGTGATCCCGCGATGGCCCTTTTCCGGGTCTGTCATGGCGAAGAGCACCACATAATCGGCCACCGGGGCGCTTGTGACCCAGCTCTTGCGCCCGTTCAGGATATAGTGGGTGCCGGAGTCGTTAAGGCGTGCGCGGGTGCGCATGGTAGCCGCGTCGCTGCCGGACATCGGCTCGGTGAGCGAATAAGCGCCGATCTTCTGGCCGCTTGCCACGGGTACCAGGTACTTTTGCTTTTGCTCCTCGGTGCCGAATCGGAGCAGACCGTAGCAAAAGAGCGAGTTATTGACCGACATGATGGTACCATGTGCGGCGTCTGCCTTACTGATCTCCTCGAGGGCCAGCACATACGCCAGCGTATCCAGGCCGGCGCCGCCGTACTCTTCTGGTATCTCGATGCCCATCAGGCCCAGCTCGCCCATCTTTTTGATGGTTTCGTATGGGAACTCGCCGCTTTCGTCGAATTCGGCAGCGATCGGGGCGATCTCCTTTTGGGCAAAGTCGCGGGCCGCCTTTTGGATCATCTTATGTTCTTCGGTGAGGGTAAGGCTGGGTCCGTTACCGGTATCGCTCATTTGCAACCTCCTGGCTTTGATAACGCAAAGGCCTCCCGGTCATCGCTTCCGGGAGGCCAGGATAATCGTTAGGGTCACATGTGAAAGCCCACGTCCGCAGGTATCGGGAACACAGAAGACCACATCGGCACATAGAGCCGCCGATGTCGGATTCTGGGATACGGGCAGCCCTGCTGTCTTAATACCCCAGCACCTCGGCGATCTCTTTGGCTGTGCGGGCGGTCCAGAACAGCACCATGCCCAGTTTAGTGTCTTTGTCCACCAGCACCGCCAGCGAGGCCCGGCCTGCGGGGTACACGACCATGACGCCGTGTTCACCTTCCATCAGCAGCCGTTCCAGCTCTCCCTGGGCGAGTCGTTCCAGGGTACGTTCGGCCAGTCCTACCAGGGTTGCGGCCATTGCGGCCACCTGTGGGCTACTGGTCGGGTTTTTATCCAGGTCGAAGTCATCCCCCGGCGGGTATGAAGCCACAAGCAGGCCATCTATATTGACGATCACCGAGGCTTTGATGCCGCTTACCGTTGTATGAAGATTGCGCAGGGTGCGTTCCAATACCTCGCTGCGATACTCTTGTACCATAGCCTTCTCTCACTATACCGCGCACATGTAAAGTATAGCTCATGGAGCGTCTGTGTCCAAACGATTTTCAAACCAAACTTTACCCATTTTGAACAAAACCACAACTCCCTGCGTTATGTCCCTCCGGGGGCGGCCAGGGTGCCGCCCCCGGAATCCCACTGGGTTGGCTACTTGAGCATCGGCATCTTGAGACCGTGTCGCCTGGCGGCGTTAATGGCCTTTTCATATCCTGCATCGGCGTGGCGCACAATTCCCAGGCCCGGATCGGTTGTCAGCACACGCTCCAGGCGCCTGGCGGCTTCCTGTGTACCGTCGGCCACTATCACCTGTCCGGCGTGCTGGCTGAACCCGATCCCGACCCCGCCGCCGTGGTGGAAGCTGACCCAGGTGGCGCCGGCGATCGCATTCAGCAGCGCGTTGAGGATCGGCCAGTCGGAGATGGCGTCGGAGCCGTCGAGCATCCCCTCCGTTTCCCGGTTAGGGCTGGCTACCGAACCTGCATCCAGATGGTCGCGCCCGATGACGATTGGCGCCTTCACCTCGCCCCTGGCGACCAGTTCATTGAATGCCAGTCCGGCCTTCGCACGCTCACCGTAGCCCAGCCAGCAGATGCGTGCGGGCAGGCCCTGGAACGCGACCTTCTTCTGTGCCATCCTGATCCATCGATTCAGGTGCTCATCCTCCGGGAAGAGTTTAAGTATCTCCTCATCGGTTCGGTATAAATCCTCCGGGTCGCCGGAGAGGACCACCCATCTGAACGGCCCTTTGCCTTCGCAGAAGAGCGGGCGGATGTAGGCCGGGACGAAGCCGGGGTAATCGAATGCGTTCTTGACCCCTGCTTCATAGGCACGTTGGCGCAGGTTATTACCATAGTCGAAAACGACCGATCCACTTTTCTGGAAGTCCAGCATGGCCTGGCAGTGTCGGGCCATCGAGTCATATGCCCGGCGCTTATACTCATCCGGATCGGATTCGCGTAGCTCCCGTGCCTCTTCCAACGTCATCCCGTGGGGCACGTACGAGAGCGGGTCATGGGCGGGGGTCTGGTCGGTGACCACATCGGGGGTCACCTTGAGATCGACCAGGCGCGGGTAAATATCCGCCGCGTTGCCGATCAGGCCGATGGACTTTGGCTCTTTGGCCCGGAGAGCGTCCTCAACCAGAGTCATAGCCTCTTCCAGGTCCTCGACTATCACATCCAGGTAGCGGGTTTTCAAGCGGCGTTCTGCCCGCCAGGGATCGACCTCGACGATCAGGCCGACTCCGCCGTTCATGGTGATCGCCAGTGGCTGGGCGCCGCCCATCTCGCCCAGTCCGGCGCTGAGGACGAATTTGCCTTCCAGGCTGCCCCAACCTTCCTCGCGGGCCAGTGAGCCGAGCGTTTCGTACGTGCCCTGAAGTATCCCCTGGGTGCCGATGTAAATCCATGAGCCGGCGGTCATCTGGCCGTACATGATCAGGCCCTTGCGTTCCAGCTCGTCGAACACCTCCTGGGTGGCCCAGTGGGGAACCAGGTTGGAGTTGGCGATCAGGACGCGGGGAGCATCGGGATGTGTCTTAAAGACGGCCACCGGTTTGCCGGATTGCACCAGCAGAGTTTCATCATTTTCCAGCTCCTTGAGCGTGGCGATGATGGCCTCGAACGATTCCCAGTTGCGGGCCGCCTTACCCCTTCCGCCGTAGACGATGAGATTTTCGGGGTCTCCGGCCACATCTGGGTCCAGGTTATTCATCAACATGCGCATAGCAGCTTCCTGCTGCCATCCCTTGCAAGAGAGTTTGGTACCACGCGGAGCACGGATTACGCGAGCCATTTTGAGCCTCCCCTCTTAATGGTATCCCCTGATGGCCTGGGGGAAAGATTACTTATGGCCTATCCGAATTCGACCGGTGCACGCCTAATATACCCCCGTAGGGCGGCGTTCGCACCACCTTGGCGGCTTTTCCCGACTGATGTGATATGCTAGAATTGCTCGAAGCCGGGAGGATGTCCTATGGCCGAAGTCAAGACTGTGGTATCAATAGAGGACGAGCCGGAAATCTCGGAACTACTTGGGGTGGTATTGGAAAGCCCGCTGATCAGCCTGGTACGGACCCACAACGGCTTCGACGGATTGGCTAAGATAAGAGAGCTGCACCCCGATCTGGTGATCCTCGATATAATGATGCCGGAGATGGACGGTTGGTCGGTTTACGACGCCATTCGCGCCGATGATACCATAAAAGACACCCCGGTCATCGTCCTGACCGTGCTGCACAGGGAGTTCAAAAGGCGCCGGAAATTTGCCGAAAGTCCGATCGATGCCTACATGACCAAGCCATTCGACGTGCGAGAATTGCGGCGCAAAGTAGAGGAGCTGGTGAATCAGCCCATATGGTCGGCTCCGCCGGATGCCGAAGTGGCACCCGGTGCCGTTATTTGAACTTCACGGGGAGGGCGCATGGCACCTTCTGAGGGGGAAATTCCCCTTCCACGCATTCTCCTGGCAGACCAAGAGCACCTGGGAATAAGGATAATACTGCCGATCCTGACCATAGCCGGCCTGATCGGCTTCTACAGGCTGGGGACGGTACTGGTAGAGTACCTGCCGCTTGAGCCTGCCATCGGTACGGTTTGTGTGGCGCTGCCTGGAACGTTACTTGCCACGGTGGCGCTTGTGGTGGTGGCAGATAAGCTGCTCAAGCGCCTCTGGCCCAGCGGACGTAAGATCGTGGTGGGCGAACGGGAACTGCGTTTCCAACGTCGCGGCAAAGACGACGTAGTGATGGACTGGGATCGGCGTATAAACGTCACCAGCTGGCGCTTCACGGTTGATAGGCGTTCCCGTGTCCCGCGCGGATGGCAATGTCTGGCCTGCCAACTGATCCAGGACGAGGCCGTGGTGAGCTTTTACACCTTCATGTCCGCGAGCGCGGCGGAGAAGTTACCCTATCTGGACGCATTCCATCGGCTGCTAAAGCGCTCACAGCTGATAAAATCCGGGCGGCCTGCGGATTTGCTCCTTGCCGGGGAGCAAGGGCGCCTGCGCGGTGCCGAGTCTTACCGATGGGACCACGGCCTGGAATTGACGCCTGATGATTTCGTATACCTGGTTGGCGTCATCGCCGAACGGGTTGAGAGTTGGCCGGGCCGCCGCTAGCCCCGGAGTGGGAACGGTGCGATCTGTATGGACAGTTAGCTCGCTCACACGTCACATCAGGTTGCTGATCGAGGCAGATGAGCCGTTAGCCGAGGTGTGGGTCGAAGGCGAAGTATCGAACTTCACCAGGGCATCATCTGGCCACATCTACTTCACCCTGAAGGATGAAGCCGCTCAGATCAGGTGCGTGATGTGGCGCTCGGACGCCCGCAGGCAGGAGTACATACCTCAACATGGCGACGCGATCCTGGCGCACGGACGGATTGGAGTTTACGAAGCCGGCGGCGTTTACCAGCTCTATTGCGACTACTTCCAACCGGCGGGCCTGGGCGAATTACACAGGCAATTCGAGATGCTCAAAGCCCGTCTGGAAGCCGAGGGCCTCTTCTCCCCGGAGAGGAAACGCCAGATCCCGACCTTCCCGCGCACTATCGGAGTCGTCACCTCGCCTGATGCGGCAGCATACCGGGATATTCAAAACGTGTTACGGAGACGATACCCCCTGGTTCGCCTGGTGCTTTCACCGTCGCTGGTACAGGGAGAGGATGCGCCGGCGCAGATAGTTGCTGCCATTCGGCGCCTCAACAGGCGCGACGATATTGACGTGATCATAGTGGCTCGTGGCGGCGGCTCACTGGAAGACCTGTGGGCCTTCAACGACGAACGTGTGGCGCGGGCAATTGCCGGATCGCGCATACCGGTCATAAGCGGCGTGGGCCACGAGACGGATTTCACCATAGCGGACTTTGCCGCCGACGTCCGGGCGCCCACACCGTCCGCTGCGGCTGAGCTGGCGGTGCCGGATAGGAGCGGATTGCTTGGCGATATAAGCGTCTTACGTTCCAGGCTGACGGCTGCCATGCGTGATGTGGTAGCCCGTTGCCGACGCGAAGTGAGAGCCTTACACGATGCCCTGGGGTACCTATCGCCGGCCACCGTGATCGCCGGTGAGCGTCAGCAGTTGGACTCGCTCATTGCCAGGATGTCATCACTGCTGGCGCACGACATACACCTGCGGCGGGAGCGGCTCAGGGGACTTATGGCCGCGCTTGCGACCGTCAGTCCCGCCCGCACATTACGTCGTGGCTATGCCGTGATCTCGGCAGAGGATGGCACGCCGATCACATCCGTCTCTCAAGTTTCGAACGGAGACCGCATACGAGCCGCACTTTCAGACGGGTCGATTGATGCCATCGTTGAGCGTGGGCATAAAGTGGAGCCATTGCCCGAATAGAATACCTCCGGCGCTGAGGTAAGCTGAGTGGGGGGAGCCGCCGGCTATGGGAATCCTGCCGGCAGGACGCAGAAGAAAGAGACCAAATGGGCAAATAGCATGAGCGCAAATGATGGATTCGAGAACTTGAGCTTCGAGGAGGCCTTCCGGGAGCTGGAGGCCGTGGTCGGCAAGCTCGAAGAGGGCGGCCTGACGTTGGAAGAGGCCCTGGAGCTTTTTGAGCGTGGGAAAGCCCTCGCCGCCTACTGTGAGCGTAAGCTGGACGAGGCAGAATTGCGGATCGAAGAGCTTAGCGGCCAGGACGAAGAGACACTGATTTGATCACCAGCCCTCGCAACCCGCGTGTCAAACTCATCCGGATGCTGGCCCAAAGGCGACGGGCGAGGCATCGCGAACGGAAACTCGTTCTGGAAGGAGTGCGCCTGATTGGCGACGCCTTTGGCGCCGGATTCGCGCCGGAATTTGCCCTTTACCGTGCCGCGTTGCCGCCTGATTCCGGGGCAATGTCGCTGATCAGGCGACTTTCCGAGGGGGGCGTGGAATGTATCCCGGTCTCCGACGAGGTTTACTCCCTCATCTCGCAGACCGAGCATGGGCAGGGAGTCGTGGCCGTGTTCCGAATGGTGGAGCTGCCACTGCCTGAATCTCCGGAGCTGGTGCTCATAGCCGACCGGATCGCAGACCCCGGCAATCTGGGAGCCTTGCTCAGGACGGCACTGGCTGCCGGAGTGGGCGCAGTCCTGCTGGCGCCCGGCACGGTGGATCACACCGCGCCGAAAGTGCTCAGGGCGGCGATGGGAGCGCACTTTCGGCTGCCGATCCGGACACTCCGCTGGCCG
>JALXEW010000128.1 GCA_027069285.1 Ardenticatenia bacterium
GCACCACCTGTACGTTGACCGAGCTACTGCTGGCCGACTCCGCGCCGGCCATTGCCACCTCGACGACGTATTGGCCCTCCTGCTCGGCTGCGGCCCAGACGAACGGGGTGCTCAGGCCGGTTACGGCTTCCATAATCAGGTTACCGGCCTCATCCCGGACTCTCCAGCGCAGGGCCAGGGCTGTTTGGCCGGCGGTTGTGGGTATACTGGCCTTGTACTCGGCCACCGCGCTGACCGTATCCGCCAGATTTCCGCTTGCCAGCAGGTCGGTGACCATGACTCCGCCCAGGCCGTAGCGAGATGCCATATCCAGCCTGGCGCGGAGCACCTCGGCGGTGGTCAGCCATATCCTCCCTATCTGATTACCGCCGTCATCGGTTATAGTCAGGTACGGGACGCCGCTGGCTTCATCCACGCCGGTAGCCCCTGTGGCGCCCACCAACTCCACCTGGACTATATCGCCCGGCTGAAAGGCCCCGCCTTCCGGCTCCGATGCCAGAGTAGCGCCGCCGAGCATATCGAGCGCCTGCTCGTAGCCGATAGGCTCGAAATCCTCGCCCACCTGTCGGACGCTGAGCGAGGACGTCATTATCTGCAACTTATAGCGACTGACCTCTCGCACCGCCCAGGCCAGCATACGGTCGACCGTGCCTCCGGGTGCATAGGCCGTGGGGTCAAGGCCGGTATCTATCACCAGCACGTCTGCCGCAGCGCCCAATGCGCGCCAGTCATAGGCGCCGGTATCCCATGTGCCGCTTTCGGTTTCGGTTGCCGCCGGGACGATCACCACCAGTAGCCGGTTGCGTGCGTGCAGATTGACGGCCAGCTCCGAGATAAACTCGGTGAACGCCTGGCGATACGTCGGTTCCAGCCCCCGGTAGTCTATGGCGACGCCGTAATAGTCATCATCCAGCACGAACCTGACCAGCCGCGCGACGTGGGAGAGCCGTATCTCCGGGTTGCCCAGTATGGTGGCGACCGAGATGGTATCTATTACCGCAGGATCGGTGAAATTGCGGATAAGCGGCACGATCGCGTAGCCGGCCCCTTGCTCGAAACCGCCGGAGAGACCGACGCCGATAAGCTCGCCGTTTGCCATCGGCTGGAGTCCGACCGGATGCAGCATATTCAAGGCCAGAGAGGCCTCGTCGGAAATGACATGATCCGGCTCCAGGATGGTGCTGACCAGCGGCGGCAGCGGGCCGGTTTGGAACAGGGCCAGGTTATCCGGCACAAAATCCAACTGCGCCACTATCGCGTCCTGAGTTGGGGTTGGGGAGGATGGGACGAAGACCCATTCGCCGGATGTCGAATCCCATCGGTACAGGTCAACATCGTCCAGGGGTTGTGCGTCCGGTGGCGGAGTGATGCGGAATTCGAGCGTATTTGGTGGCTCGCCACGCCAGCTTATGGTATAGAAATCGCTCTTTAGCGCAAGGTATGCCGGTATGGCGTCGCGTGCCTCCTCCCAACCTCCGATGCCGGTGCCCTGGGCGAAATCGTTCCTGGGGATCGCTTCCAGGCGGATGCCGAAACCGTTGCCCGTATCGGCTGCCGATACGGCCACGGTCAGGCCGCCTGCCGATATGCTGGTATTGGTGGCGTCCAGAGGGGTATAGTTGCCCATTCCGACCAGTCGCTCGCCCAGCGAGATCGGCGGCAACATCAGCCCGACGCACACCATCGCCAGCACCACCACCGTGATGACCAGCGACCTGATCGGTATGCGAATTTTCCGCCTGGGGGCCGGCATTTGGTACGCCGGTTGCGAGGCATACATAGCCTGCGGTTGTGGCGGGGCATATGATTGTGGAGCGCCTGTGGTTGTTGTCCCTTGCTGGGATACGTAGGCGCTTTGGGCCGCCTGTATATCGGCCCTGGACATGCCCGAAGGTGGCGTATCGAAAATCGGATCCCCTTGCATCATTGTGTTATTAGTCTCGTCGGCCATCTCTCTCCCGTTGTTCCCCCTTATACTCCTCGATTTTCGCTATGGATCGAATTTACCCCGCTATAGTCGTTTCCGACACAATACGTATGGGAAGCGGCCCGGATACGTCGGAATCCCGTAGCTTTCCGAGGCCGCTTCCCGTGATTTTACCATATACGTGCAGCGGCCAAAGCGTCACAGGCCGGGCAGGAGCCATCCGGGCGGACTATGGCATACCCGCCCACCGGATCGGCCCCGTAACCAGTGAAATCCACATTCCAGATGATCATCAGCCTGACCCTGCCACTTGATGCGGCCAGCCTGGCAGCCTGTGCCAGCCATTCGGCCTGCTGGGCGACCGTGACATTGCCTGCCCAGGCGAAGCCGCCCGGCAGAGGCCCATAGCCTTCCGGAGATAGATACCCCAGCTCGGTGAAGCACAGTGGCCTGGCCCCGCCGAAGATACTCCAGTACGTATTGATCATCCCCCAGAAGTAGCGGGTATAGTAATTATCGCGGGGGTCTCCCGAAGTCCAACTGGGGGGCACGATACCCTCATTATAGTGTATGCCCAGGCAGTCCATATACTGTGCCGCGCCTGCAGCAGCCATACCGGCCAGGTAGCGGTTATCGTTCCAGACCCTATCGGTTCCGAAGGCCCCTTCCGCACCTGTGGGCGAAAGCGCACCGGATATTACCATGACGCCTGGATTCGCCGCCTTGATAGCGTTATAGGCCATCGCCAGCAACCTGGTATAAGCTGCCGGGTCGATCTGGCCGGTTGGCCACTCGCGGTCCAGATTCTGCTCGTTCCACACCTCGATAGCGTCTGCCCCGTATGCGGCCACCCCGCCCACAAAATCGGCATAAGCCTGGAAATAGCCGCCATTTGCCGCCATCTCGGCGGGGTCGCCATCGATGCTCAGCAAGATGCGGAATCCGCGTGCGTGTGCCTCGTTGATCCATCCGGCCACCGCGCCCGGATCCTGGCCCAGGTGATAGCGCCACTGTCGCTTGACCCAGGTCATGCCGGCATAATGCATCAAATCCGGATAAGCGAAACTATCCACATGGCCGCCCAGCTCGAATCCGCCACCGATCGCTCCGCTGACGATCACCGGCGCCGGCATCGCCCCCACCGCCGAAGGCGGCGCCGGCGTGGCCGTTGGCTGGATACCCTCTGCCACCGGCAAAGAGCTTAAAGTCCCGGATGTTATATCCACCAGCCATGCCGCTATCCATCCCTGCGAACCCCCGAACCGGATGAGCAACCAGGAGCCATCGGCGTTACGGCCTATAGCGGTCAGCGAATCGCCCTGCATCACCCCGCCGACGATCTGATAGGCCGTGCCGGGGCCGCTGCGGATATATGCCGATTCGACGTTCACGACCGCCGCAGCGGTTGCCCCGCTGACGCCTGCTCCCACGATCACCGGTTGCCCTCCCTCGGCAGGTTGCGGCGGTACCGGAACCGACGGCGCCTCTACCTCTCCGACGAAAGTCACCGGCAGATTCAGCACATTGCCGGTCACCTCCAGCAGGAACCTGGCGACCCAACCGCGATGGCCGTCGAATTCCACCTGGAGCCAATCCGCCGGCGCGTTACGCCCTATGACGGTCAGCTCGGTACCCGGTGGCAGCGCGCCGATGGCCTGGAAACTGGTTCCCGGCCCGGAACGCACATTGATCGTGGCGCTACCGCTCACCACCGCCGTCACATCGCTATCCTCTGCCGGCGGGGCGGGCGTTCCGCCTGCCGGGGCAGCCTCTGTGGGTGGTGGAGTCATAACCGGCAGGGCTTCCATATCGCCGGTAACGGTGACCAGATACGTCGCCACCCATCCCGGGCCGCCGTCGTACTCGATCTGCAGCCAGGAGCCGGTGACATTGCGCCCGATCACCGGCACGGTATCGCCCTGGTGCAGCACCCCGATGATCGGATAGCCCGTTCCAGGCCCCGCACGCACGTTAAGCGTCTCGTTGTTAACGGTTGCGGTCACATCCGGCGTGGGAGTGGTATCCGGTCGTAACCTTGCCGGCATCCCCTTGCCGAACCCGCCGTATGTGGATGGGGCCGGGGTCGGAGTCGCAATCGGCTCAGGTGATACAGTTGGCAACGACGCCGTGGCCTCGATCACCACCACGTCGACCGAGCCGAGTTGAACCTCGCCGTAATCACTTTCCACCACAGCCTCAACCCGATAACTGCCCGGCTCCGTCAGCGCGCCGGTATACAAAGCGTCGCCCGGCGCCATGTCGATCATAGCGCCAGACTCCGACTCGACGCGCCAGGCCAGAGTGTGAGCATATTGCGACGTCACGCCTTCCAGGGCCGCGTCCAGATGTGCACGGATGCCGGGCGGAGTATCCGGATCAAACAAGTCCGCGATCCCGATCAGGCCCAGGCGATACTCACGTGCCAGGCTTATCGGCAGACTCAACAGCGCGGGCGAGCTGAGCCAGACAGTGTGAGTTTCCCCATCCTCGGAGTAATTGAAACGAGTGATCCCGAATCGCTCGTCAACGGTCAACGGCCCGGCTCCACCGGTCAGGCCGATGGCGAAAGTCTCATTCACGGCCAGCGGCCCGCCCGCAAGCAGATTTTCCGAAAGAGGGGAGACCGGCCCCAGGTGCGATAGGGCCTCGCGGTAGCCGACGGTTTCGGATTCGCTTTCGCTCACATCGACGCAGAGGGCGCTGATCAACAGGCCGGCCCGGCTGCGCTCGACCGAGCCGACCAGGGCCTGCACCTGATAGTGGGCGAGTCCCCCTTCAACGTAATCCAGCGGATTCTGGGTGGGGCGCAAGAGCACAAAATCCGCCTCCCGCCCGATCACACCCAGGTCATAAGCACCCAAGCCGGTGCCGTTGACGATCACGCCCAGGCTCAGCCCATCGGCGTGCAACTCTGCTGCCAGGCTGGCGACTAATATGGAGAGCCCCTCGGTCTGATCGGCCTCAACCTCATAATCCAGCACCACGCCGTCAAATCCACCGACACGTACCTGCCCGACCAGATCGGCCATGTGCGTTAGCCGGAGCTGACGGTTGCCGAACTCAGAAAGCCCGATCCCGCCACCCCGTCGGTTGCTCACGACCGGCATTACGGCCCCGTCGTACCCATCGAGGCCGGCGGGCAGTGCACCGCTGAGGCTCCCATCGGCCTCGGCGAACCATCCGATCGGCAACAACGCCTCGACCATATCAAACGTATCCTCATCCAGGCGTTCGTCACCCTCGGCGAGTGCCATCAGCCGGATCGAGGGCGGATATGTCACCTCCGCCACCATCAGCTCCACGGGCAGCCGATCTATCTCGGCTTTCAGGGCTGCCTCGGTCGGGTCATGCCGGAACGGGAGCAATTGCCATTCCCCACCGCCGTAAGATGCATATAGCGCCAGCGTGCGGATCTCACCACCCGCCGGCACTGCCACACTCACCGTGCCGTGTACCCCGCGAGGGACATCCGTGCCGATGCGGTAGATCACCCCAAGCGGTGCGAGGCCGACCGGAACGTCAGAAATAGGCACATCCTGTGCCCCGGCATCATCCGCTTCCAGGGCCGACATCTCCACCGGCACCGGCCCGCTCAGATCCTCAAGGCGGATCGTCAGGCCTGCCGGATGGACGGCCAACGGCTGTGCCGGGGAGAGGGTAACCCGATATGCGCCGGTGAAGTCAAACACTCCGAATGAATTCAGCACCAACGCGATCAACCCTACGACGAGGGCGATCCCCATCACCGTCCAGAGCAGCGATTTCAGTTTCATATCCAGCTCCAGCCTCCGTCGAACTCACGCTCAAAGCTTGCCGACACCTCGCAATTGTGCCCCATGAGGTGAGTATTTACAAGAAACAGATGGGCAGCTTTTTGCCAAAACAAGCCCTTTGCGTTAGGATGAATGCCGCAAAATAAAAGACCACGCTCGGCGCTCGCCGGGCGGCTTTCCGCTTTTGGGGTTTGGCGCCTGCCGCCTCAAGGGCAATCCCAGGGAAAGGAGATACGGCGCGTGATACGTAACTACGAGCTAACCTTCATCGTGCATCCCGATCTGAACGACGAAGAATTCGCTGGCCTTGTCGAGCAGGTCAAGGGTTGGGTGCAGGGCCAGGGGGGCAATGTGCTGCAAGTTGACGATTGGGGGCGTCGGCAACTGGCCTACCCGATCCGGAACCAGCGCGAAGGCCGTTACGTGTTCTTCAACGTCGAGCTGGATACAACCACCATACCGGAATTGGAGCGCAACCTCAAACTTTCCGAGCTGATACTTCGTCACCTGCTTGTC
>JALXEW010000129.1 GCA_027069285.1 Ardenticatenia bacterium
GCCCCACCATGATCGCGCCCACGAGTGACCACCCCCTGCGATCCGCCGGGCTTGGGAACATAGAATTGGATATAGTGAAGAGCAGATAAAGCCACAGCCAGAAATCCGCCGAAGACGCCATATCGCGCAAAACGCCAAGAGAACCTTCCAAATCCCCATTCCCCAGCGTCTCCGCCAGCATCCGGACGCCGATATGCCGATTGATCGCAGTCACCGCAGCGAGGCCAAAGGCCAAAGGGGCCGCGCCTATGATCGCGGAGCGGAACGGGCCGGGATCGTCCATCTCCACATAGCCCAGGCGCAGCCCCCCATCATGCTCCTTCGGCCAGACCACGAACCGTGTGGTGGGCACAAGCAACGCCCCGGCCACCAGCCAGTGGCTCAGCTCATGCAGGAATACCCCCGGCAGCATGATCAGATAATAAATGAGCATGGCTGCCTTCTTCCGCCGGGTTGCCAGGTACCCCAGCCCCATAATGTGCTGCCTGATCCATCGCTCCATCAGCAACAGCACAACCGAAGTCAAAAGCAGCCATAGCCATGGGGCAACCAGCCGCTCCACAACCAGCTGCGGAGTCAGCTCCACCTCACAAGCTCGCTCCCTTCAGCTCCGCCGCGATCCTCACCAGCTCCACAAAATCGTCCACCTTCAGCGATGCGCCGCCGACCAGTGCCCCATCAATATCGGACTGGGACATAAACTCGGCCATATTGCCGGGCTTCACACTGCCGCCGTACTGCACCCGCACCTTCTGCGCGATCTCCTCGCCGTACATCTCCGCCAGCGCACCGCGAACCGTCAGCCCGATTATGCTATTAGCCTGCTCACCCGTGGCGGTCACCCCGGTGCCGATGGCCCAGATCGGCTCATAAGCGATGACCACGTTGAGCATCTGCTCGGACGGAACGCCGGCAAAAGCCGCCCGAACCTGCGCACCCACGAACGCCTCGGTTTGCCCGGCCCGGTTTATCTCCAAACTCTCGCCCACGCAGACTATGGGTTTAAGCCCGTGGGCCAATGCCCCCTTGATCCGCCTGTTAACCATCTCATCGGTCTCCCCGAAGTACTTACGGCGCTCGGAGTGGCCGATTATGACATATTCCGCCAGGCCCAGGAGCATAGGTGGCGCGATCTCCCCGGTAAACGCCCCGTGATCCTCCCAATGCACATTCTGGGCGCCGATCTTGATCTCAGAACCTTCCAAAGCATCCCGCACCCCAGGAAGCGCCACGAACGGGGGACACACCACCTTCTCCACGCCCGCGATCCCTTCCAGACGTGGGCGCAGCTCCCGCACAAAGGCCACCGCCTCGGCGGGCGTCTTATTCATCTTCCAATTTCCGGCGATGATCGGGACTCTCATTTGCACTCCTCGTGAAGAAGCTCCGCGAAGTTAAGACGGGGAAAGTATGCCACTCACCCCCGGATCCGGCAACCGGCCACCAGGTCATGGGGAACCCGCCGACAGTACCACAGTACTGCTTGTTCAATCTTGAACTCACGGTATAATATTATACGCATAGTTCAATATCGGCCACACACCGGAGGATACCGTGGTGCCAAAGCCATCGAGACACGAACGCCGGAAATTGCAAACCCGCCAGCGGCTGCTGGACGCGGCCAAACGGGTGATCGCCTCGCACGGATACGAGGATACCGGCGTGCTGGACATCACCGAAGAAGCCGACGTGAGCAAAGGCACATTCTACCAGCACTTCAAAGATAAAGAAGACCTGACCCGTGCCCTGATCCTGGAAGGCTTCGAGGAACTCAACGAACGGATCGAAAAAGCACGCGCAGGGAAACCACACGTACTCTACGCCAGGGAGATACTCCGCGTCATATTCCGCTACGCAGCGGAAAACCGCGACATGTTCCACATCATGCTCGGCGGGATGGCATCGGCAGAACTGAGAACCCTGGCCTACGAATACTACGCCAAAAGCATCGAGGAAGCATTGGCACTGGACGGCATCACAGCCGAAAACATCCCATTCCCACCGGCCATGCTGGCGCGATTCATAGCCGGCGCAGGAGTGAGCCTGGCGCTCTGGTGGCTGGAAGACGACCACGGGCTTTCGCCGGAGCAAATGGCGGAGTTCACCTACCGCCTCTTCCGCGACGGCGCGTTGAACGTGCTTCCTCTGGGGCTGCAACCGCCGGAAGACGAATCGGAAACACCCTGACACCGGTCGGCCACATGCAGACCGAAACAACCATAACATAACTCAGGGAGGTCAAAACAAGCCATGTTCCAAAAGATAGGAAACATCTCAACACGCCTTCGCTGGCCGATAGTGATCGGCTGGATCGCGCTCGCGATCGCTATCACCCTGCTGGCGCCGAATATAGACGACGTGGCCAGCAGCGATGCAAGCGACTTCATCCCGGCCAACGCGCCGTTCAGAAAAGCCTACGAAGTCCTGAAAGAAACCTTCCCGGACGAATATGCCGAAAGCAACGTCGTGATCGTAGTGGAAATGCCCGGCGGCACGGTGAGAGACGAAGCGGTATGGGCCTACATGACGGAGTTGACGGAATGGTTGCAAAGCGATGACGCGCCGGACGTCATCTCAGACGTACTCTCCCCGGCATCCGGGGTATCACTGATGGCCGATGCCATGATCTCCGATGACGGCGAAATGGGGATCATACTGATAAACCTGAGCACCGACCCCCATGTAACCCAGACCGAGGAAGCCGTCGCAGCGATCCGGCAACACGCCACCGCAAATGCCCCGGAAGGCATCAACGTATACCTGACCGGCGACGCGCCGATAATCCTGGGCTACACCGAAGCGGCCCAAACCAGCATAGACCGCACAGTATGGGTCACCATAGCGCTGGTAGTACTGATCCTGATAGCAGTCTACCGGTCGCCGGTGAGTCCAATAGTCCCGCTGCTGACCGTGGCAATCTCGTACCTCATCAGCAGGGGCATAGTGGCCTGGCTGGGGGCCACCGTTATGACCATCACCACATACGCCAACGTACTGCTGGTGGTCATACTATTCGGCGCCGGGACGGACTACTGCCTGTTCCTGATCAGCCGCTTCCGTGAAGAACTGGCCAACAACGGAAGCGTGGCAGCATCCGCCGGTCGCACGGTGAAACACGTCGGCGAGACCATAACCAGCAGCGCCGGAACCGTGATCGTCGGATTCGTCTCGATGATGTTCGCCGAAATGGGTCTCTTCCGCACCACAGGCCCTGCACTGGCAATAGGCGTCGTAGTGGTACTCCTGGCAGGCCTGACCCTGACCCCGGCCCTACTCTCGCTCCTGGGGCAGAAGACATTCTGGCCTGGAAAAGCCGCCCACAGGTCTGCAGGCAAACTGTACGCCGCCATCTCATCACTGGTATCGGCACGCCCGATCCTGACCATAGTGGTGATCGTAGCCGTCCTCGCCCCGCTGGCGATATACGCAACCGGCCAGCGAACCACCTACGACATGCTGGCCGACCTGCCGGAGGACAACGAGGCCCGCGAAGGCTACAACATACTGGCCTCGCACATGGGCGGCGGAGAAGCTCAACCGCTCAACATCGTGATCCGGGGGCTTGATCCCGACCACGCCCTGGCCGAGATAGACTACTGGACGGAAGCGATGCTCAACGTTGAGGGCGTGGCCGACGTCCGCAGCCTGTCGGCCCCGATGGGACTCCAGGGGGATGGGAGCCTGGTTGGAATCACCCGCGTCGACCGGCAACTGGCCCTGTTTTCAGACCTTTTGGGCCAGATACTGGAAGGCGACCAGGGACTTGGCGGCGCCGACGCGAACACGATAATGCTGGCGATGAACGCCATGCCGCTGGTATTCGACTACCTGAACACACTGGAAAGCCGGTACCCACAGATGGCCGGAAACGAGCACATAGCCGCCATCAGGGAACTGCTGAACGGGCTGCCAACAGCAGCGCTTTCCGGCAACCTGGAGCGGAACCTGACCGAGCTACGCGGCCACCTGGACACATTGGCCGAATCCTTCGCGGAGATAGACGACGCATACTACATACCGGATGCCCTGCCCCAACAACTGGTTGACCTCCTGGGGGGAGAAGACCCACTGGTGATGCTCACCTCGCGCTACCTGACCGAAGACCGCACGGCGGCCAGATTCGAAGTGATCCTGGCAGGCAACCCATTTGGGGACGAAGCCAGCGACGTGGTGACCCGGCTACGGCAGATAGTGCCCGGCGGCGCCGAGGCGATCAGCGGCTACTCCGCCGCCATCACAGACCTGCGCGACACCATGCAGCGGGATACCCTTCGCTCGTTCTCCTTCGTGCTATTTGGCATATTCATAGTGCTGGTACTCCTGCTGAGAGCGCTGGCCTCGCCCATCTACCTGATCCTGACGATCCTGCTGAGCTATGGAGCCACCATCGGCATCACCAGGCTATTCTCCGAACTGGTCTTCGGCACCGACGCGCTCACATGGTGGGTACCGTTCTTCATGTTCGTCATGCTGGTGGCACTTGGGATGGACTACAACATCTTCCTGATGGGCCGGGTTAAAGAAGAAGTCGCCAAACACGGCGTACGTGAGGGTGTACACCAGGCAGTCGCAGCCACAGGCCCGATAATCTCGTCCGCCGGCATCATAATGGCCGGAACCTTCGGCGCCATGATGGCAGGCGTGATCACCGGGCTATCACAGCTGGGGCTTGCCGTGGCCGTGGGCGTACTTCTGGATACCTTCGTGATCCGGACCGCGCTCGTCCCGGCCATCGCCGTCCTGCTGGATAAGTGGAACTGGTGGCCGGCACATGCACCCGGCGCCGCCCCAACCGGGATACGGCGTCGGATGAGGAAATGGCTTGCCAGGCTCGGCATCACCATGTCCTGACGCCGCACGACGACAACACGGGGGCGGCCATATGGTCGCCCCTTTCGCTATTCCTGCGGGGCAGCCTGCGTGGCCGTGGGGATAGGCGTAGGAGTCGGCTCAAGAAAACATATCAGCCCGGCCACGATCCCAAGCGCCGCGCGGTCTGGCTCCTGGGTCAAAAACTGGCGGTCTAGATACAGGAACCCGACCTCGATAATGGCCGCCGGCGTGGTGGGCGCTATCTCGCGAAACGTGTGATACTCCTGCATATCCGCCGTGACGCTGGGATGGAACGGCAAGCCGGTCACCGCGCCGTACTGCTCGATCAGGCAGTTGACCAGCCGCTCATCCTCCTCAAAGAGGCCGCCACGGGCCGCCGGCCCGCTCACCTTGAAACCGGTCGCCAGGTCATTAATGTACTCGCACGAATCCGCGTGGATCGAGATCAGCGCGGCGGCCTGATAACCCTCAAGCCGCTCATCGAACTCGCTCAGCAGATCGACGGTATACCCATGCGCACGCAGCAGCGAGACAACCCGGGTAGCAATATCGTGATTCACCTCGGCCTCGGTCAGGCCATCGTCACAGACCGCGCCGGGATCGTCTTCCGGCCCCCAGTGGCCGGAAACCACCCCCACACGCCGTTGCCAGCTGGATAGCGGAAGGGCCGTTGGCGTGGTCATAGAGCCGATCCTGGTCGCCTCGGCGATCATCAGCCCGGCGGACACATCCTCCGGCAATGATGGCAGCCACGATGCGAAAAGAGTGGCCAATAACAAAGCGGTGAAAAGCGTCAGGCCGACAGAGCGCAAAGCCGAGCCGATCACCCTGCCCGCCACCCGCATCCGACGCCTTCGGCGCTTCCGCGCGATCTTGACCGCGACACTTTCATCCCCATCCGCATCCTGTCCGGACGGGGCCGGTAGCGCGTCCGAAGCCTCTACCTCGGCCAATATCTCCTCGATCACCCGGCCTTCTCGCTCCTGGCCGGGATCGTCGGCAACCTCATCCACAACTACCGCTCCACGGTGAAAGCTATAGTGTCTTCCTGCTCCAGGCCGATGTAGAAACGCACCTCGTACTCCCCAGGGCCAAAGCCATCCGGCAACTCAAAATAGCAAAACGTCTCGCCGTTTGGAGCAGCCGAGCGCCATGCGTACTCCCCGCCCTGGATCGGCGCCCCATCCCTGAACAGCACCCGCGTCCATGCTACCCCGCTATCCATGCCATAGTAACGGAAGAACACATAAAGGCGCCGAAATCCGGCCCGGAACACCGATCCGGCGTCCAGGGGCTGCCTCTCGGCATTGACGCGCGTGGCCACGGCGGTTATCCTCAACCTGGCGTTCGGGCCGGGCGTCACCGTAGAGCCGATAGGCGTGATAAAATGGGCGGGTCTGGTGGGAGTAGGCGTTGGCGGGATCGGCGTATCGGTGGGAGTGGGAGAGGGGCCGATGGTATTAGTCGGTCGCAGGGTAGGAGTTGGAGAGGCCGTAAAAGTCATAGTGGGAGAGCTGGTGGGAGTATCCGTCACGGTGGGGGTATCGGTCGGCGACGGCGAGGCCGTGACGGTAGGCGATGGCACCATAGCGCTTTCGGCGGTTGGCCGGGGCACCGGAGTATACAACAACGCCCCCACAACCTCCGCCACCCAAACATCGCGCCCACTATCGCGGATATAAACCACCAGCAATCCGGCCAGCAGCAAACCCGCGAGCATCATCAGCATGAATCGACGCCATGCCCGGGTGGCAGCCTGCCTGCGTATCCTCCAGTACGGCGAGGAGCGGGCCTGGTGATAAGCCCGGATGATCCCGAAGATCAGGAAAGCGATGAGCAGCGTCAAAGCGCCGATGACGTAAGGAAGCACGCCTCCGACATCCAGCAGATCGAACATAGCCTCTCCGGGTCCCTTACCGATCTACACCGATTATACCGGATATTCACGCCGGTGCTCCTATATCGCCGGCGGATACCTGGAAGCTGATTTTCACAAATTTACCCAGTTGCCCTTGTAAAGTTGGAGCCGTAGCAGTAGCCCCTGTGGAAAATGTGGATTGCTCCCCCTTCCGGGCCGTTGCCCTGCACAGGTGTGGGATACATAGCCGCTGTCACCTCACCGGTATCGGTTGGCCGATGCCTGGCTTTCCACAGGCCGATGTTCAGAACTTGTGGGCTTCTCGGATCGTTATGTGAACTCCGCCGGAAGCCCTCAGGAGTATAGGTTGTGAGCCGGGGCGGCCATATATCTATGGGGGTTGGATCACTCCGCCGACGAGTTATCCTCACTTTCCGAGGGTTTTCCACAGGAAATCCGTGGGTTTTCCACAGGTTGGCCTTCGGTGAGGCTATCGTTTGAGGCCCGGACGCTGCAATCGTCACAGTAGCCGAAAATGGCAAAGTGCTCTATTCGGGCAACGAAACCGTACTTCTCCTTCAACATCCGCCGCAGGCCCTCGAACGGCTCGTCGTCAATGGTGAACGTATGCCCGCAATTGAGGCATATCAGGTGGTGGTGGGGCGGGTAGGCCAGCGAGTAAACGTAGCAACCTGTGCCCACATCGGTCTGTGAGACTATTCCCAGATCGCGCAGCCAATGCAGGATTCGATAGACCGTTGCCATATCTACCCCGGCACCGCGCTCGGAAAGGCGCCGGTGTATCTCCTCGCCGGTGTAGTGACGATGGCCTTCTTCCTCGGCCAGCACCTCCAGCACCAACCTCCTCTGGATCGTGATGCGGTGGCCCTGGCGGCGCAGGTGTGCTATGAGTTCTTCGACGTTTCTGCTTTCCGGCATAGTTCTTCCGCTTATTGAAAACGCTTGTCACTTGGTGGAAACGATAGCACGGTGCCGCACGTAGGTCAATCAGCCCACCTCCCTGCTCACCACGGTCGCGGCCAGGCCCAGCACACCGATCGCGAAAACCCAAAGCAATGATGTCCCCGAGGGCCCTGGACACCTTCTCCACGACCACTGCATCTTCCATGCTTCCCGTTCCCTCTGGAGTTGCCCTTAGCGGAGATACCTATCGAGCACGGCGTAAAAGCGGTCCATATCTATCGGCTTTTCCAAAAAGTCCTGACATCCGGCGGCCATCGCCCTGTCCCGGTCTCCGCCTCTGCCGTAAGCACTGACCGCGATGATCGGGGTGGTGACGCCTGAGCTTCGCAACTGCCTCGCCACGTCCAGGCCGTCGGCGTCCGGCAATTTCAGATCGAGCAGGATCAGGGCCGGCTTGTCCTTTGGGATGCCACGCAGTGCCGATTTTGCGTTCTTATATGCCTTCAGCGTGTGCCCTTTGGGCTTCAGAAGTCTCTTGACAAGTTTCACGTTATTCGGGTCGTCCTCGACGTAGATGATGAGCATTTGGGTGTCTCCCGGTCGGAATCGAAGCGACGCCTGTAGACACGATAACATGGCTTGGGTGGGGGAGCAATATGGTTGGAGTGGGAATGCAGGCAGACTCAAGCGCTTGTTGGCGGGTGGCGTTCGGCGGGCTAAAATTCTGGTACCTGGGCAGGTTGCCGAGTAAGGAAGGTTACCCCATGCGCATCGAACTCCGTGTCAACGGTGAAACCTACGATTGGGAAGTATCGCCAGGGCAAACCCTGCTTTCGGTGCTGCGGAAGCACGGATTCCTGGGCGTCAAGCAAGGCTGTCAAACCGGAGAGTGCGGTGCCTGCGCGGTGCTCTTCGACGGTGAACCGGTCAACTCCTGTACGGTGCTGGCCATTGAGGCCGCAGGTCACGAGATCGTCACAATAGAGGGACTGGGCAAACTCGCGGCCCACCGGGTCGAGGAGCAGACGTTTCTTGCGTCCCCGCCGGAACATGGATGGGTCGGCAAAGTGCCGTTGCACGTATTGCAGACCACGTTTGCCGAAACCGGCGCGATCCAGTGCGGATATTGCACCCCCGGCATGATCGTCACGGCGGCGGCCCTCCTGGAAAGGAACCCATCCCCCACCGAGGAAGAAGTTCGAGAGGCAATGGCGGGCGTGCTCTGCCGCTGCACCGGGTACGTCAAGCCTGTCCAGGCCGTCCTGCGTGCGGCTGCCATCCTCCGTGGCGAGTCAGTCCCGCCGATAGACTCCGAGCACGCGATCCCGGCTCCGCCGGGCCTCTTTGAGCCGCCACACCGTGAGGAGGAACCGCCTGAACCGGTCGGAACCGGTCCCGGCGGCTTGCCGGCAACAACGGTTAGAACCACACCCTTGCCCGTGATGGTCTCGGCGCCGGAGACCGAGGGTAGGCACCAGGTGGGCAAACCGGTCGTCAAGGTGGACGCGCTCAAACTGGTTCAGGGCAAACCGGCCTTCACGGACGATGTGGAGATACGGGGGATGCTGGTAGGCAAGCTCCTACTCAGCCCTCATCCCCACGCGATCATCAAGAGCATTGACACTAGCAAAGCAAAGGCCCTTCCCGGCGTGCACGCGGTGTTGACCTATAAGGACATTCCCCGCGTGCCCTTCACTACTGCCGGACAGAGCGATCCCGAACCCGGCCCACATGACAACTTCAGCCTGGATTACAAAGTGCGATTCGTCGGCGATAGAGTCGCGGCGGTCGCGGCAGAGACTGAGGAGATCGCGCTGAAAGCGTTGGAACTGATCGAAGTCGAATACGAGGAATTACCAGCCGTGCTCGATCCGCACGAGAGCATGAGTGAGAATGCCCCCACCATCCACGATGAGCCGGAATCCTGGCACATCGAGGATAAAAAACGGAACCTGGCGGCAGTGATCGACTGGGCTATCGGCGATGTTGACAAGGGCTTCGAGGAGGCCGATTACATCTTTGAGGATACATACTATAGCCCCAAAGTCGTTGCAGCTCCCATCGAGCCGCACGTAGTGGTCACCTGGTGGGATGAGGATGACAGATTGGTGATCCGCACCAGCACACAGGTGCCGTTCCACGTCCGCCGCATCCTGGCTCCGGTTCTGGGCTTGCCGGAAAAGCGCATCCGCGTGATCAAACCTCGTATCGGCGGTGGCTTTGGCGTCAAGCAGGAGATCGTGCTGGAAGACATCTGCGCCCACCTGACGATCGTGACCGGGCGTCCGGTGCGGATGATGTACACGCGCCAGGAAGAGTTCACATCTGCCAGGACTCGCCATCCGATGTACATCACCCTCAGAACCGGCGTGAATAAGGACGGGACAATAATCGCCAACGAGATGCGGATACTGAGCGATGCCGGCGCTTACGGCTCACATGCGATGACGGTTGCGGGGAACACCGGTCACAAGGCGATGGCGCTCTATAACGCGCCGAACCTCCGCTTCCACGCCGATATAGTCTACACGAACACCCCTCCGAGTGCTGCCTATCGCGGTTACGGCGTGCCACAGGGATTCTGGGCGGTCGAGCAGCATATGGAATACATCGCCAGGAAGCTGGGCCTCGATCCGCTCGAATTCCGGCTGAAGAACGCCCTCAAGCCGGGCGATGAGCACCCGGTCAGCAAAGCCTGGAACGAGGGGCGCGAGGGCGCCGCCGAGATAATCCGCACATGTGGCCTGCCGCAGTGCGTGGAGCAAGGGGCGGCGGCAATTGGCTGGTACGACAAATTCGGCAATCCGGACTGGCACAAAGTGCCCGGAAAACCGCATCTGAGGCGTGGGATCGGCGTCGCATGTGTGATGCAGGGCACTGCCATCCCCAGGCTGGATATGGGAGCGGCCAGCATCAAGCTCAACGACGATGGCTCGTTCAACCTGCTCGTCGGCGCGACCGATCTCGGCACCGGATCGGATACTGTGCTGGCGCAGATGGCGGCGGAAGTCCTGGGTTGCCCGACCGAGGACATCATCATCTACTCGTCCGATACCGATTTCACGCCGTTCGACAAAGGGGCCTATGCCAGCAGCACCACATATATCTCCGGCATGGCCGTGGTGAAAGCCGCTCAACAAGTCGCGCAGCAGATGCGCGAGGAGGCGGCGAAGATGCTGGGTAAAGATGGCCCGCCGGTCAACCCGGACGAGTTAGTCTTGCGGGATAGGGCCGTGCACGCGCCTGATGGCCGTAAGGTGACCCATCGCGAGATCGCGCTTCATAGCCTGCACCATGAGGATCAGCATCAGATCATGGGGATCGGCAGCCACATGTCGCCGGAAGGCCCGGTGCCTTTTGCCGCCCAGTTCGTGACCGTGGTTGTGGATACCGAAACCGGGCAGGTGATCCCGGAGGAGATGGTCATGGCGGTTGACGCCGGCGTGATCATTAACCCAGTCACCGCATCCGGACAGGTTGAAGGCGGCATGGTGCAGGCTTTGGGGTACGTCCTATCCGAGGAATTGGTGTTGGATGAGCGTGGCCGCGTGCTGAACCCGCGTTACGGGCCGTATCACATCTACCGGTCGGATGAAGTCCCGCCCATGAGCGTGATCTTCGTCGAGACCAATGAGCCGACCGGCCCGTTTGGCGCCAAAGCAGTTGCCGAGATCCCGATGGATGGGGTCGGCCCGGCGGTCGCCAATGCGGTGCTGGATGCGGTCGGCGTGCGCGTCAAGAACGGTCCGATCACGCCCGAAAAGCTCTGGCGTATGCTCAATCGCCGATCAGCCTGATTATCTCCGGCGCCATGAAGAGACGGTTGCGGCGTCTGCCGGTGGTTTCCACAAGCACACCGATCTCTTGCAGCCGCGATATGTAACTCTGGGCGGTGGTGTGTGATATGCCGAGCCGCTCCCGTGTTTGCTTGATCGTGATCACCGGCGATTCAAATATCATGTCTACCAGCGCCAGCATTTTGCCGGGGACAGACGTGGCCAGCAGTTTCTTCTTATACTGCTCATGTAAGTCGGTGAGGCTGACGGCTCTATCTATAGCGTCTCTTGCCTGAAAGCTCACGGCAGTCAGGAAGAAGGAAAGCCATTCCTCCCAGGCGCCGTCCGTGCTCACATGCTCAAGATGGTCGTAATACTCGTCCCGATGGGTGTCAAAGTATGCGCTGAGATATAGCAGCGGCTGCTCCAGAAGCTCCCACGCACATAGCAGCAAGGTGATCAGGAGTCTGCCGATTCGCCCGTTGCCGTCCAGAAATGGATGTATGGCCTCGAACTGGTAATGTATCATCGCCAGCCGGGCCAGAGGTGGTATTTCGCGCCCTGAATGTATGAATTTTTCGAGATCGTCCAGCAAGCCGGGCAAGCGATCGGGGGGGCACGGTACGAAATGTGCTTCATCCAGCTGACACCCCGGAGGGCCTATCCAGTTCTGGGTTCTTCTGAACTCACCCGGTGACTTGCGTTCCCCTCGCGCACCTTCCATGAGGATGGCGTGCATCTCCCTGATCAACCTGAGATTCACGGGTAACTCTTGTAATTTCTCCAGGCCGTACTCAAGTGCTCGGACGTAATTGTGGACTTCTACGAGGTCGTTCACCGGTTCATGCTCAATGAGCGGTAGCTGTATTGCCTCGTATGCGTATAGGGATTGGAGTGACGCGCGGGTGCCTTCTATTCTCGATGATGATATGGCTTCCTTACGCAGGAACGGCCTGATCAGAAGATGTGGGTTCGGGAGTAGCCTGCCGAGGCCGCTCAGACGACCTAATGCCCAGTCTGCATCGGATAGCTTACTGATGAGATGTTGTGACCATTTGATAGTCGGCGGCAGAGGATTCGGCACGAATGCCAGGTATCCGCCGACGGCCCTGACAAGTCTTCCACTCCTGTTGCTGCGTACCGCTTCCGGTCTCATGCGTTATTCCAACTTTCCGTCATAACTGGGGAGTTATTCCAATTTTATCCCAAAAACTGGAATAACGCATCCGCCGGGCCAAAGGCCCGGCTCTGGAGCCATTGCTGTAGCGAGCGCCGGCGCTACTGGGATGGGATACCTGCCGCCAGGCCTACAGGAACTCCTGCTCGTTATACACTACCATCCGGAGAAATCACCTGCGCCGCAGCAGCAACCCTATGAACACGCCGATGCCGAAGGCGGCCAGGATCGATTCCCACGGGTTCTGGCGGACGACCTGGGTGGCATCCTCGCCGATCTGTTCCAGGGTGCGGCTATCCAGGTAGACGGCGGCCTTTTCCAGCGAGCGGGCCATCTGTGATGCCTGGCGGATCACCTCATCATCGCCGGTTTCCATTGCCTGCTTGCGGATTTGCTCTGCGGTTGCCAGCAAGTGGTCGGCCATAGTATCTTTGGCCTCATCCACCTTCGCACGCAACTCGCGGCGTATTTCGCGCCACTTTTTAGCCAACTCTGCCTGCGGCTCCGCCTGCTCCTGCACCTTTACCGGCACATCCTGTCCTTCCGTTTCCCGCTTTTCCTGCTCTTCTGCCATGATCGCACCTCCATTTGCATGGTACCTTACCGCCCTGCCTCACACTCTACCCATCGCGCGTGGATTCGTCAAATGTCGTCTTTTTATTTTTGGTTGTGCATTTTTAATTTGCACATTGGTTATGAGCCAATTCTAGTGCCCAAAATCCATTTTATTTACTTGCGCATCAAAATATATTATGCTACGATCAAATAACTCGATTCGAGGCCTGGCCGGTTTCTGGAGGATGCGATGAGCAAAGAAGAGGGGAGAAATAACCACCTGCTCAGCCGCTTCATAGTGATATGGGCAGGACAGGCAGTATCCCTGGTCGGCAGCAATGTCATCCAATTCGCCCTGATATGGTGGCTGACCGACCTCACCGGCTCCGGGACGGTGCTCGCAGCGGCTACTATGGCCGCAGTGATGCCCGGCGTGCTGCTTGGGCCGATTGCCGGGGCCTACGTTGATCGCTGGAACCGCCGGATCGTCATGCTGATCGCCGACGGATTCGTCGCGCTGGTATCGCTGTGGCTGGCATTTTTATTTTGGTCCGAATCCATGCAGGTGTGGCACGTATACGCCGCCATGCTACTACGGGCGATCGGCAACACATTCCATTGGCCGGCGATGCAGGCTTCTACATCGCTAATGGTGCCCAAAAGGCATCTTTCCCGTGTGGCGGGTTTCAACCAGGCGCTAAACGGTGCATTGAACATCATCGGCCCGCCGCTGGGGGCCATGCTCATGGGGATAATGCCTTTACACGGGATCATGTTGCTGGATGTCGGCACCGCGTTACCGGCCATCCTTCCCCTACTCGTGATCATGATCCCACAGCCGGTCCGGATCGAGGGCACGAAGCCGACGATCCTGACCGATGTGCGAGAGGCCATGCGCTACGTCTGGGGCTGGAAAGGCTTAATGATGCTAATAGGCATGGCCCTGGCCATTAATTTCGTGCTCAACCCTGCCTTCTCACTATTGCCCCTGCTGGTCAAGGGACATTTCGGCAGGGGGGCCGTAGAGCTGGGCTGGATAGAGTCCGCCTGGGGGATAGGCTTAGTCTCTGGCGGCGTCATATTGGGCATTTGGGGAGGCTTCAAAAAGCGCATATACACCTCGCTAAGCGGTATAATTGCGATGGGGATCGGATCGCTGATGATGGGTCTTCTCCCGGAGACCGCGTTCACGATCGCCATTGGCGCCATGTTAATGATGGGATTCATGAGCGCTATGGCCAACGGCCCACTGATCGCGATATTCCAGGAAGTGGTTGCGCCGGAAAAGCAGGGGCGGACGTTCACATTGCTCAACAGCCTATCGATGGCCATCGTGCCGGTTGGCCTGGCGATCGCCGGCCCGGTATCGGACTTGATAGGCGTGCGTACATGGTATATCGTTGGCGGGGTGATGTGCATGGTGATGGGTGTCGTCGCCTTCTTGACCCCGGCGATTGTGAACATAGAGCGGAGCAGCAAAGAGCTTGGGGCCGGCGTTATAACCCCCGATGTCCCGGCGCCGGATGTCAGTGAGTCGGCATGAGGAGACATGAATACATCCGATTTTGATTACGATCTGCCTCCCGAATGCATAGCGCAGAAGCCGGTCGAGCCACGGGATTCGGCGCGGATGCTGGTCATACATCGTGACTCCGACCGGCTTGAACATCGGATATTTCGCGACCTACCGGAGTACCTGCGTCCGGGAGACGTGCTGGTACTGAATCGCACCCGGGTGATACCCGCACGTCTGCACGGGCGCAAAGTACCCACGGGTGGCGCCATCGAGGTATTGCTACTGCGCAGGATCGAGCCGCGTAAGTGGCTCACCATAGTCGGCGGCAAACGGCCACGTATCGGGACGCGGCTTGAGCTTATTGGCTCAAACTCCGAGAAGGTGATGGCGACCATCGTGGCAGAGGGGGAGAAATCGGAGCGGGTTATTGAGTTCGACGAGCCGATCACAGGTCGCCTGGAGCGGTTAGGCGAAGTGCCGTTGCCCCCGTACGTGCACGAGCCGCTCGATAACCCGGAGCGCTACCAGACAATATACGCCAGCGAGCCGGGTTCCGCAGCCGCGCCAACCGCCGGTTTGCACTTCACCCCGGAATTGTTACTGCGTGTCCGGGAGATGGGGGTGAAAATAGCCTACTGCACGCTCCACATCGGACTTGATACCTTTCGTCCGGTCACCGAGGAGAACATCGAAGACCACAAAATGCACAGCGAGTACGCCGTGCTCGAACCGAAGGACGCTGAGATCATCAACCGGGTCAAGCTCTCCGGCGGGCGGGTCGTGGCGGTGGGCACAACCAGTGTGCGGACTTTGGAGACGGCGGCCCTTCGTTCGGTAGAGGCGGCGGGTGGGAATAGCTGTCCCTGGCGGCCTGTGATGGCCTTTTCCGGGCAGACCGATCTATTCATATACCCCGGCTTCAAATTCCGGGTGGTGGATGTGATGATCACCAATTTCCATTTGCCGCGCAGCACATTGATCATGTTGGTGAGCGCATTTGCGGGGAGGGAACGCATCCTGGCCGCATATCGTGAAGCGATCAAAGAAGGCTACAGATTCTACAGCTTTGGGGATGCGTGCCTGATCTTATAGGCTTGCCCGTTCGACGGGCCGGCCTCATAATGTTTGGGCCGATGGTTTTCCCGTGGAGTGTGTGGTGGACATAGAGACGTTGACTCGGCGTTATTCACTCGGCTACCGACATCATTTGTTCGAGACGGTGTTGGCCGTACATGCCGATTGTTTTGAATGGATGGAAATGGCGCCGGAGGCATCCATTCATGCGATAGTTACCGATCCCCCTTATGGCGTTAAAGAGTACGACGTGGATCAACTTGAAAAACGCGAGGCCGGGAACGGTGGGGTTTGGCGCATACCTCCGTCGTTTGATGGGCATACGCGCTCACCACTGCCCAGGTTTACCGCCCTTGATGAGGGAGATATAGATCGTTTGAAAGAATTTTTCCTCAAGTGGGCTGAGTTGGCTCTGCGCATCCTGCGACCCGGAGGACATGTGTTCCTGGCATCCAATGCGATTCTATCTCAGCCGGTTTTTGCGGCGGTTGTCGAAGCCGGTTTTGAGTTCAGAGGTGAGATCATCAGGCTGGTGCGGACGTTGCGCGGTGGCAACCGTCCTAAGAACGCCGAGTCCGAATTCCCACACGTCTGTTCTCTGGCACGTGGATGCTATGAGCCGTGGGGCGTTTTTCGCAAGCCCTTCATGGGGACGGTGGCGGAGTGTCTCCGACGGTATCAAACCGGTGGATTAGGGCGTTTGCCGGATGGTACGCCGTTCTGCGACGTGATCCAAAGTGAGCGCACGCCTAAGCGGGAGAGGGACATCTCTTCCCACCCCAGTTTGAAGCCTCAATCACTGATGAGACAGCTGGTTTACGCAAGCTTGCCCCTGGGCAAGGGGGTGATACTCGACCCGTTCATGGGGTCCGGCTCGACTCTGGCCGCTGCCCAGGCGATGGGCCTATTTGCCGTTGGGATCGAACGGATGGAAGGTTACTTCGAGGAGAGCAAGAGCGCGATCCCGGCCCTTGCGAAGCTTGAGGTGACATTGGAGCATTGGGATTTGCCGACGGGAGCCGGCGTTAAAGGAGTTCAGGGGCGTTTGCCTATGGAACTTTCGGGCGAATGACGTCGATCAGCTCGTCGGGCAGTCCCATGCGCCTTAGCTCTTGCCGCCCGTATAGCGGCCACAGCGGTTTGAATGGCTTCCCACGCAGACCGCACTGCTTCCAGCGCCTCCGGCGTTTCGGGCGCCTCGCCGTAGTGCACGGCGACGTAAGCCTCCGTGATCAGGCCGATCTCCGCCTCGCAACCGGGGAATGCCTGGGCCAGGGTGGCTCGGTATTCGTAGGGGGTTTCCGATGGTGCCCTGGGGTGCCCCCTATCGGCTGCCAGCGCGGCCATACGGGCGTATATACGGCGCACGGTCAGGGCGGCCCACAGATCCCGTCCCCAGCCGAACTTGCTTACCATCTCGACCGCCCTCTCGAAGCGTTCCCGCATTCGTTCCCAGGCCTTGCGCAGCCCGTCCAGGATGGCCTCTCTGCCGAGCGATTCCCTTTCCTCCCCCTCTTCCAGGCGGTGCCGTGCCCGGCGTCTGAGCGCCAGCACCACCAGCAGCACCGCCACCGTCAGCACCGCCGTTATGATCGCGCATCTGGCCAGGCTTGCGAAATCGATGAACGGGCCGATCCCCTCTCCCAAGCTCCCGGTTTGGACGCCGAAGACGTCCACCGGCTCCAGCGTGGGGATCTCTGCGACGCCCTCCTCCCCCGCCACGGCCACGATCAGCGCCCGGATCAAACTCGCGACTGCCTGGATCAGCAGGAATATGGGCGTCATCAGCACCAGGAAAGCCGCCACTATCACCACGCCTACGGGATACAGTATGGCCTTCAATCGCTCCACATCCACCCCGCCCAGCAATACGGCCAGACCGAACCCGACCCCGGTCACCAGCGCCGACGTTCCGATCAGGATCGAGACCCATTGCGGGCCGAACAAAGTTCGTTGCACCGCGCGGTTGATCTTCAAATTGGCCGAACGTGCCATCCCGGTTGCCACCAGGCCGGAAAAGAACAACGGCGGCGTGAGCAACATAGCACGTCGGGCGTAATCCTCACCGCCGGCGAGCGCGGCCAATATCAGCGCCAGGATGCCGAATCGCAGCCCGAAGCTAACCCGTGCGGGCGTCAGGAGCAGGGTGCCGATCCTGATACCCCGCCACCACAGAAATGCCACCGTTGCCACTATAGCCAGTGATGGGGGTATCACAGGCTCGTAACTCGGATCGGTGCTGCCCCAGAGGCCGGGGGCGACATCGGCGTGGCCCAGGAACAAGTGCAGGCCCAGTGCCACGGCTCCCGCGATCAGGGGCAGGAACACCGCGATCCTGGCCACATATCCCACCTGGCGATTTTCCATGAGCCTGATCAATGACAGGGATGCCAGATAATTGACCGAGGCGAACGCCGCCAGCCTGAACCCCGAATAAGCCATCGCTCCGGGCGTGAGCGCGATGAACCACGGCACCGTCCACGAAAGCTCCATCAGGCCCATCATCAAATAGAGCAATTCCCGCCGCCATACCATCGGTTGCGTAGTCTCAATCCTCATCCCCGCCATTCTCCCTGGTCATTTCCGGCGGTATAGGCAGGTGGTGGATTGGGACGCCGGGTATCTCCGGTGGCTTCTCATCCGCCAGCGAGATCAGCACCATACGGCGTCCGCTTTCGTGCAATCGCTCTATAGCTGCCAGGATCGGCTCATTGACGAACGGCGTGATGGCCACGACCGTTGACCCCCATGGCAGGCCGGGGCTTTCCCGGATGAGGAAGTCATCGAACCTGGCGGTGATGAAATAATTCACCCCCGCCAACGCCTCCAGCACCCTCATCAACTGCGCCGGGCTGCGACCTGGGAGGATGCGGAACGGCTGGTCGGAGCGGGGGAGTGTCCCGTTGGCGATCAGGCCGATGGCATACTTACGTTCCGAGGCCCAATAAGCTATCGAAGCGGTCACGCTGAGCGCATACTCCAGCATCTCCGGCCAGACGCCGCGCCAATGTTGCTCAAAAGTCGCCACATTAAGCGCCAGCACCAGGCTCATCGTGCGGGTTGGCTCGTACACGCGCACCTGCAACCTTCCGGTTCGGGCCGTAGCTTTCCAGTGGATATGTCGGAAGCTATCTGTCGGTCGGTACTCCCGGACGCCCATCGTCCTGGTCGGATCCTCAAAGAGGCGCCTGGTGACCCTTCTATCCCCGAACGGATTTTCCCCCCTAAGGCCCAGCTCCGGCAGCGGGATCACTTCCGGGTATACCACCACCTGTTCCGGGCGTCCGAGCTGACGGCCACGTTCGAACAGGCTGAACGGATCGCCGGTGAGGGCATGTGCCGGGCCGACCGAGTACAACCCCCGTTCCCTGGCCCTGATCTGGTACCGGCGGCGGACGCGCTCATACCATTTGAGGGCATAGGTATTCACCAGGTAGCCCATATCCGGCCTGGCCGATTCGGAAAGCAACTCCTCATCCGTTGGGCCGATGCCTTTAGGCCACTCGTCCTCGATCTGGAGCCAGCTTAACGGCAGCAGCTTGCGGTTTTCCACCGTGATCTCGGCCACCGTTTCCTCATTTGGGAAGAGCCGTCTCAATCGGAACCTTCGCTCATAAGTTACGCCATCCAGCGAGTTCCTGCTCCAGGCCCAGGAAAAGAGCACTATCACCAACATAAAGCCCGGTATCACCAGCAGGGCGCGGTTATTGAAGATCACCCCCAGCGCGAAGACCAGCAACGCCATCCCCACCCATCGGTGATCCAGCAGCGCCCGGACGGTATCACCTCTGGGGCGGGTTGGGCCTTCGGTGAGGTCCTCTTTTTCGACCGATTCAAAATCGAATATGCCCACTCAGCTTTCCACCGGCACGGGAACCGTGTCCACTATATCGGCCACCACCTCTTCTGGGGTGCGACCGCGCAATCGTATCTGGGGGCTGAGCATCAGGCGGTGGGTCAATACCGGCGGTGCCAGGTGTTTCACATCGTCTGGGATCACATAATCGCGTCCCCTGATGGCGGCCCAGGCCTGACTTGTGCGATACAAAGCCAGAGTTGCGCGGGGGCTTGCGCCCAACATCACCTCATCATGTTCGCGAGTTCGCCGCGCGACCGAAACGATATACTGCCTGACGGATTCCTCGACCCTGACCTCGCGTATTTGCCGGATCATCTCCAGGATAGTTTCCGGATCTGTCACGGGGCCGAGGCTTTCCAGCGGGTCATCGGTGCGGAAGCGGGTGAGAATATCATTTTCCTCCTGCTCGCTTGGGTAGCCGATGGAGACTTTCATCAGGAATCGGTCTATCTGGGCCTCAGGCAGGGGGAAAGTGCCTTCCAGCTCTATTGGGTTTTGGGTTGCCAGCACCAGGAACGGCCTGGGCAGGGGCCTGGTTTCGCCGTCAACGGTGACCTGGCGTTCCTGCATCGCCTCCAGCATAGCGCTTTGGGTGCGGGGGGTGGCGCGGTTGATCTCATCGGCCAGCACGATCTGGCTGAAAATAGGGCCTGGCCTGAACTCGAATTCCTGATTTTTCTGGTTGAAGTAGTTGAC
>JALXEW010000130.1 GCA_027069285.1 Ardenticatenia bacterium
GCCCTGGCAACCCTGGTGCTGAATAAGCTGCGGGGTATGCTCAACGTCCTGGCGGTAAAGGCTCCCGGCTTCGGTGACCGCCGTAAGGCCATGTTGCGCGACATCGCCATCCTGACCGGCGGCACGGTCATCTCCGAGGAAACCGGTCGCAAGCTCGAAAGCGCCACGATCGAGGACCTGGGCCGCGCCGATAAAGTGGTCAGCACCAAAGAGGATACCACCATCGTCGGCGGCAAGGGCGACGAGAAGGCGATCAAGGCCCGCATCGAGGAGATCAAAGTCGAGATCGAGCGCAGTACATCCGATTACGACCGCGAGAAGCTCCAGGAACGCCTTGCCAAGCTCAGCGGCGGCGTGGCAGTGATCCGCGTGGGTGCCGCCACCGAGGTCGAGCTGAAGGAGAAGAAGCACCGGGTGGAAGACGCCCTGAGCGCAACCCGCGCCGCAGTTGAAGAGGGCATCGTGCCGGGCGGCGGTGTGGCGCTCGCCAACGCGGTCAAGGCGCTGGATGGCGTGCAGCTCGACTACGAGGATGAGCAGACCGGCGTCAAGATCATGCGCAAAGCGCTGGAGGAGCCGCTCAAGCGCATCGCCGGGAATGCCGGTCAGGACGGCGCAGTCATCCTCGAAGAGGTACGCCGCCGCCAGAGGGAAGAGAATAACCCCAACATCGGCTACGACGTGATCAAGGGCGAGTTCGTGGATATGGTCGAGGCCGGCATCATTGACCCGGCTAAGGTCACTCGCGGCGCTTTGGAAAACGCGGCGAGCATCGCGGCCATGATCCTGACCACCGAGGCCCTGATCACCGACATCCCGGAGGAGGAAAAGTCGGCACCTCCGATGCCGGAATACTAAAGGCGCATCACCACGCCTCCAAAAGGGCGGGCCACGGCGGCCCGCCCTGATTCTTTATCGACCGGGTGCCGAGACCCTGCCCACAGGATTGCCAGCAGATTCCGGCCCCCGGCGGATGCCATTCCCCATCGTGGGATTTTGCTGATATAATACCGCCATAACTTGGCCTTTTGAGCGAAAGGATTTTTTAGTAATGGCCGACCAGGAAAACGTGGGCGCCGGCGGTGAGAACACGGTGCAGGATGGCTCAGTAGTTCACTTTGAGTACACGTTGCGGCTGGATAGCGGCGAGGTCATAGACCACTCGATCGAGGGGGAACCCCTCAGCTATATCCACGGTCAGGGGCAGCTCCTGCCTGGCCTGGAACGCGAATTGACCGGCATGGCAGTTGGCGAAAGCAAAAACGTCAGCGTCGAACCGGAAGATGCCTACGGTAAATACGACCCAACTGCAGTACAGGCCTTCCCCCGCTCCCTGTTCCCCGAAGGAATGCCCCTGGAAGTGGGAATGGTGTTGCACGTGCCGGACCGGGAAGGCAATTTATACGAGGCCTACATCCAGGAAGTCACCGACGAAGAAGTCGTCCTGAATTTCAACCATCCACTGGCCGGGCAGAGATTGCACTTCAGCGTTCGGATCACCGGAGTGCGGCCCGCAACCCCCGAAGAGCTGGAACACGGCCACGTCCACGGCGAGGACTCCCATCACCACCATGATCACAGCACAGAAGAGGGGGAGTGAGTACCACAACATCGTCAAAGCCATCGCTGATACTGGCATCCACATCGCCCAGACGTCGCGAGCTGCTCGGCCTGCTTGGCCTGGAGTTCGAGGCGACGAGTCCGCAGGTTGACGAAGCACCCTTGCCGGACGAGGCGCCTGATGAGCTGGTCATGCGTCTGAGCAGGCTCAAGGCCGCCTCGGTTGCCGGAAATCCGACATGTCCTGGGGTGCCGGTCGTCGCTGCGGATACGATCGTGGTATTCCGGGGACGTGTGATCGGCAAGCCCGGATCGCCGGATGAGGCAGTTGATATATTGCGGATGTTGCGAGGCCGCCACCACATGGTCTACAGCGGCGTGACCGTGATGTTGGGCGCACATGGCGTCACAGACCTGGCCCGTACCCGCGTTATCATGCGGGATTACCCCGATTCGGAGATCGAAGCCTATGTCGCCACCGGCGACCCGCTGGATAAAGGCGGGGCATACGCCATCCAAAATACAGGCTTCAGCCCCGTGAAGGCGATCGAGGGATGCTGGGCAAACGTGATGGGCCTGCCACTTTGCCATCTGGCGCGGCTTTTGTCACAATTCGGGGTGGCACTGCCCAATGATGTGCCGGCGGCCTGTCAGGCCTTCGTGGGCATAAAGTGCGAGGTGTACGGAGAGATCATCGGGTGATGTATGACGGTGCCGGTCGGTCTGCGCATCACGCTGGCGGGCTACGATCCAGACCTTTTGCACATCATCGCCAACCGCTGGGATATTGACCTGCCGGAAAAAGGTTCCACCAGGGAGCTGGCAAACGCGCTTGCTGCCGGGATGCTGGACTCAAGTCGCGCCGGCGATATGTGGGCCAGGCTTTCGGATTCGGAGCGGGGCGCGTTACAGACCCTGATCGGCTCCGGCGGGCGGATGGCGGCCCCGAAGTTCCACCGTCTCTTTGGCCGGATACGGCAGATGGGACCCGCCAGACGTGAGCGGGAAAAACCATACCTGAACCCCATCAGCACTTCCGAATCCCTGTTTTACAAAGGCCTGATCGCAACGGCGTTCGACGAAACCGAGACCGGTGCCGGGGAATTCGTCTACATCCCCTCCGACCTGTTGGATGCGTTGCCCACAACTGCCGACTTCCGGGAGGAGGCCTACGCCGGCGAGCCGGTCGCGCCGCCGAAAGACGTGGTGGCGGCGGATGACTCGGCGGTTGACGACATGACTACCTTGCTGGCCTATTGCCGGGTGTACGATGTGCCCGGCGGCGTCTCATTGCCGGGTGAGCATGAGGCGGCTTTGAGACCCTACCTGCTGAATCGCGACCCGATCAGGCTTGCCATGCTCACCGCCCTGGGACATGAGATGGGGCTGCTGGAGCCGGACGATTCCGGCCATCTGAGGCCGGTTCCCGATAGGGCGCGGACGTGGCTGGATGCATCCAGAACCGCTCAGCTGCGGGCATTGACGTCCGCCTGGCTCGAATCCGCCACATGGAACGACCTCCGCCACGTGCCCGGCCTGGTCTGCGAGCCTACCGGCTGGGTGAACGACCCACTTGCCGCCCGTTCCGCCATACTGAGCTTCGTGGAGCTGGTGGAGCCGGGGAAGTGGTGGTCTCTGGATTCGCTTATCGAGGCGATCAAGGCCGAGGAGCCGGATTTCCAGCGACCGGGTGGCGATTATGATAGCTGGTACATCCGCCGTGAGGGAGCGGATGAATACCTGCGTGGCTTTGAGAGCTGGGACGCGGTTGAAGGGGAACTGATCCGCTTTGTGATCACCGGGCCGATGCACTGGCTGGGCATGGTCGATCTCGGAGCTGACGGTTCCGCGTTCCGGCTGACCGAGATCGGCCTGGCGGCGTTGGAGCTGGCGCCGTGGGAGGAGACCCCGGAATCCCCGGTCGGGCCGGTTGTGCATCCCGACGGCCTGGTCGAGGTGCCGCGCGAGGCCAGCCGATATGATCGTTTCCAGTTGGCCCGCGTGACCGAGTGGCTACCTGTGGAACCCGGCAGGCCGTACCGCTATCGCCTTTCCGCTCTTGGGATGGAAAGGGCGGCAGGGCAAGGCGTCCGGTCGGCGCACATCATATCGTTTCTCCGCCGGGTGACCGGTGATCGCGTCCCGCATGGGATCAGGGCGGCGATTGAGCGATGGGAGCAGTTCGGCCCTGAGGTGAGTCTGGAGCGGATGGTGATATTGCGCGTCCGCACCCCCCAGATGATGCAGGCGATGCTGGATGTGCCTGACGTGAGGCAGTACCTGGGCGCCAGGCTGGGGCCGCTCGCGATTGAGGTGCGGGCGGATAAGGTCGGCGAATTGGCCGATGCCTTACGTGCTATGGGCTACTTCCCGCTGGAGAGCGCCGGACGATGAGAGATGCGCTTTTGAGGGCTTTTCGCAGGGCTTTCCCCGATATTGAGCCGACTCACATCTCCCGCGCGCCGGGACGTGTGAACCTGCTTGGGGCACATACCGATTACAACGAAGGGTACGTCCTGCCGGTCGCGATAGACCGTGCGGTCTACGTGGTCGCCGCCGCAAGCGATGAGCCGCTTCTGGAGCTGGTCGCTGCGGATATTGGGGAGCGCGTGGCCGTGCGGCTTGCCGACCTGGAAGCCGGGCATGACGTCGAAGGCTCCCCATTGCCCAGGTGGGCGCGGTACCCGGTCGGGGTGGCATGGGCGCTGCTCGGGCGTGGACTGGCGGTTTGGGGGATACGGGCGGTTTTCGGCGGGGATGTGCCTATCGGCAGCGGCCTTAGCTCATCGGCGGCGGTTGAGGTGGCGTTTGCGGCCCTCTGGCAGGAGATCGGCGGATGGGAGTTGCCGTCGTCCGAGCTGGCAAAACTCGCCCGCCTGGCCGAAAACGAGTACGTAGGCGTTGGATGCGGCATCATGGATCAATTCGCGTCCGTCCACGGCAGGGCCGGGCACGCCATATTGCTCGATAGCCGCTCGCTGGAATGGGAATCGGTCCCGCTGCCGCCTGGGACGATCATAGTGGTTGCCGATACCCGTACCCACCACGAATTGGCCTCAAGCGAATACAATACGCGCGTCCGACAGTGCCACGAGGCGGTGCGGAGGCTTTCCGAGAGGTTGCCGGGAATCCGCGCCCTGCGTGATTTGACCCCTGAGGCCCTGGAGCGGAACCGCGACCTGCTGGACGATACGCTTTACGCGCGGGCCAGGCACGTGGTTGACGAGAACCGCCGGGTTCTGGAAGCGGTCGAGGCGCTGCGGAGGGGTGATGCGGCGACCGTGGGCGATCTGATGAAGCGCTCGCACATCAGCTCCCGCGACCTGTACGAGACGTCCTGTGAGGAGCTGGATGCCATGTGGGAGGCGGCGATCGAGCACCCGGCCTGCTACGGTGCCCGGCTGACCGGTGCCGGATTCGGCGGCGCCACGGTGAACCTGGTTTTGGCCGAGGGCCTGGATGATTTCGTCGCCCACATCCGGGCGCGGTACAGGGGGAAAACCGGCATCGAGCCGGCCATAATCCCGGTCGAATCGGCGGATGGGGCATGGGCGTCGGCCCTGTGAGGCGCTATGAACGTCCTGGAAAGCTTCAGGATAGCCTGGCGAGGCCTGGCCGCAAATCGGCTCCGGTCTGCGCTGACCATGCTGGGCATCATAATCGGTGTGGCCGCAGTCATCATCCTGGTCAGCATCGGCAAGGGCGTGGAGCTTTACATCTCCGAGCAGTTCAAGTCGCTGGGCACCAATATGCTTTTCGTCATGTCGTCGATCCCGCCCGGCGGCAGCGTTGCCGACGTCAAACCGTTGACTATGGGCGATGCCGAGGCGCTCCGTGACCCGCTCAGAGTCGGCTCCGTAGTGGCCGTGGCGCCGGAATACCGGCTTGGGGCGCTGGTCGAGTACCGCCGCAACGATACCAGCACCACGGTGCGCGGCACGGTGCCGGATTATGAATCTGTGCGCAACTGGCACCCGGTGGACGGGCGCTTTATCGAGGAAAATGACGTGGTTTCGGCGGCTCGTGTGGCAGTGCTCGGCCAGACTGTGGTGGAGCGCCTGTTCGAGGTCGGCACCTACCCGATAGGCCAGTCGATCCGCATAAATGACATGCCCTTCCGCGTGATCGGGATAATGGAAGAGCGTAGCAGCACGTTCGGCGACGAGAACGACGTGATCTTCGTGCCGATCACGACCGCCCAAACCCGTCTGGGCGACGCACGTACCAGGAGCGGTGAGTACCGCGTCTCGGTGATATACGTCCAGGCCGCGTCCGAAGAGCTGATGGACATGGCCGTCGAGGAGATCACGGACGTGATGCGCGAGCGCCATGAGATCGAATTCTGGGGCGAGGAGGATTTTGTCGTGATCTCGCAATCCGACCTGCTCAGCGCGTTCGGCCAGATCACCGGCATCCTGACGGTATTCCTGGGGGTGATCGCCGGAATATCGCTGCTTGTGGGCGGGATCGGGATCATGAATATCATGCTGGTCTCGGTGACCGAGCGGACGCGCGAGATCGGGTTGCGGAAGGCCGTCGGCGCCCGTCGGCGTGACATACTGATGCAGTTCCTGATCGAGAGCGTTGCGCTCGCTCTGACCGGCGGCGTGATCGGGATAACGTTGGGGGTGG
>JALXEW010000131.1 GCA_027069285.1 Ardenticatenia bacterium
GCTTTAAATTGGCTTGCTATTGGGTGCGATAGCCCGCATTTTGTCTGTATTATGGACGAAGCAATATGAAAATACTGGTGTTGGGCGCAGGCCTTGTTGGCGTCAATACCGCCTATGCGCTCCGCGCGCAAATGCAAATAGGCGGCGGCCCGGCCCTAGCAATGGAAACCGTCCAGTACAACCTGGGTATACGCATACATAACTACGTGGTCGTCGGCTTCGAGGCCTTCATCGCACTGGTGAACGCCATCGGCGGAATAGATGTTCAGGTGCCGTACCCGATCAACGACCCCTGGTACCCGGATTTCAACTTCGGCTACGATCCCCTGTACATCCCCGCCGGGCTGATCCACATGGACGGCGAATTGGCCCTGAAGTACGCCCGAACGCGCCATACATCCGACGATTTCGACCGCGCCAGACGCCAACAGCAGATCATCCGCGCCATCCGAGACCGTGTGCTTTCGACCGACGCCCTGCCTGGCCTGATCAGCCAGGCGCCCCAGCTTTGGGCACAGTTCTCCGATAGCATCCAGACCGGCCTCACGCTCGACGAGATCATCAGCCTGGTGTGGTACCTGAAGGACTTTTCCGAGGACGACCTGCACTTCGGCGTCATTGACGAGCAGTACGTCACCAGTGTGATGATAGATAACGCCTACGTGCTGATACCCAATCGTTATCTTCTGGGCAACCTGATGGCCGAGGTATTCGGCCCGGATTATTCGCAATGAGCGTCCCGGAATACAAAGCCATCCTGCGCCAGGTGATGGAAGCCGCCCTCGCCGCCGTTGATCCCGAAAGGGCGGTGCTTTCACACGTCCGGGCAGAAGGCGATAGGCTCATCGTGGACGGTCGGAGCTACGATCTGGGCCGATTCCGGCGTGTATTTGTGATCGGCGGCGGCAAGGCAGGCGCTCCGATGGCACGTGCCATCGAATCCATCCTGGGGGATCGCATCAACGGCGGCCATGTCAACGTCAGGTACGGCTATGCGCTCCCCACCGGGCGCGTGACCATACACCAGGCCGGACATCCCCTGCCGGATGAGGCTGGGGTCGAAGGCACCGAGCGCATCATCGAGCTGGCCGAATCGGCGGACGAGGACGATCTGGTCATCGTGCTCATTTCCGGCGGCGGCTCGGCCCTGATGGTTCGCCCGATCGGTGGCGTTTCGTTGCGCGATCTCCAGGCGCCTAGCGCGCATAAAGGGCGGACAGCTGGCGCGTGCTGCATACCCGGCCACGGTGATCGCGCTGATACTTTCCGACGTAGTGGGCAGCCCGCTCGACGTGATCGCATCCGGCCCAACGGCGCCCGATCCGACCACCTTTGCAGATGCCTGGGCCGTGATCGAGCGGTACGGGTTGGCCGATACCCTCCCGGAATCCGTGACCGGGCACATACGGTCGGGCGTCGGCGGCGATGTGCCCGAAACCCCAAAACCCGGCGACCCGGTTTTCGAGCGTGTCCAAAACGTGATCGTGGCCGAAAACGCCCACGCCGCCCTTGCCGCGCTCGAACGGGGACGCGAGTTGGGCTTCAATACCATGTTGCTTTCGACCTATGTGGAGGGGGAAGCACGTGAGATCGGGAAGGTGATGGCCGCAATCGCCCGTCAGACCGCCGAATCCGACCATCCGTTGCCGCGCCCGGCGCTGATCGTCTCCGGCGGCGAGACCACCGTCACGGTACGGGGGAGCGGCAAAGGCGGGCGGAATCAGGAACTGGCGTTAGCGG
>JALXEW010000132.1 GCA_027069285.1 Ardenticatenia bacterium
AGGCTGGGTACCATCTGCGGCGTGATCCCTATGGCATATGCCGTCACCTGATCACCCGCATTGCCGGTGAACATGTAGATCGCAAATGGCGCATCCTCGGTAATGCTACCTACGACGCTGGCGCCGTAGGTTATCGCGCCCCCTTGAGCAGAGACGGCCCCCACAGATAAGAGAACCGCCAATGCTGCGAAAACAGCGATCACCGATAGCACAATGTAGCGTCTCATAATTCGCCTCCTTATGCTCCTCTCGGAGGTAGGGAACACCCCCATACCCAATAACGCCGCCCATAGAACATTCCATTACAAAAGATATATCACAGGATAACCGGTTGCAATAGCACTTTTCGCCCCCAAACGCCCCCGTCTCCAGAATGCGCCCGACTGAAGGCAGGGTATATTATATCCGTATCAATCTCTGAGCTTGCAAAAACCGCGTGGGATGATGAGAAAATCACTACGTTTATGGGTTTCGATCTGGATGGCGGGCTTACTCTGGGCCACGGCAACCGGTACGCTATCGGCCCAGGATGACGACCCACCGCTCCCGCCGCCGCATCTGGGATACGGCATCAGCATCGGAACACACCAGAACGTGCAGCCGAACCTGCCCGCCGAGCTTGGGATGGACTGGGTAAAGCTCTACGACCTGGATCAGGTGGAAATGTTCGCCGATGAATACCGGATCCTATACCGGATGAACGTGCGGCTGCCGGACGATTTCGTGCGTTTCCGCCAGGACGTTATGCATATAGCCCGCCGGGCCGCCGCCCTGGGGGTAGACGCCATCGAGGTCGGCAACGAGCCGAATCTCGGCCTGGAATGGGGCCGTCCAGACCCGGAAGAGTATGTGCAGGTGCTGAGCACCGCCTATGAGGTCATCAAATCGGTAGACCCCAGGATCATAGTAGTCTCAGGCGGGCTGGCACCGGCGGATAACTTGCCAGATGGCAGCGCCATGAACGACCTGGAATTCGCCGAGGCCATGTTCGAGCTGGACGCCCAGGAGTACTTCGATGCCTTTGGCTACCACCCTTACGGCTTCGATCAGCCACCTGAGGCCGATCCGACCGAACATCCGTTTTCATTCCGCCGGGCCGAGGTCATGCGCGAGCTTATGGAGGCTAACGGCGTGTTCCAGCAGATGTGGATCACCGAGTTCGGCTGGCTGCGAGACCCGGCAGAAGACGGGGTGGACTGCGTGGGGCAAGGGGCTTTTCAGGGCTTCGAGTGGCTGCGGGTGCCCGGTGACATCCAGGCCGATTACATCGTCCGGGCGTTCGATTGGGCCGACCGAAACTGGCCCTGGGCCGGGCCGATGTTCCTCTGGAATCTGGATTGGCAGCTTTACGACGAGTCACACATTCAGCTATGCGACCAGATGCGATGGTTCGGGCTGCTGCGCCGGGATGGATCGCCCACGCCCGCCTTCGACGCCGTGGCGGAAATGGAACGCCGGGAAAGCAATTACCTCCCGATCATCGGCGCCTACACCGAGGATATGAGCGAGACAGTGGAGGCCTATTGCCCGGATATGGTGCCGATAGGGGAATTCACAGTGATCAACACCGGCTACCCGGCCCCGATCCGGGTGCAGATCAGCCCATTGAACTCCCCATCCCTACCGGTCGCGGTCGTTACCCCGCAGACAGCCGCTCCAGGTGATACCGTTTCAGTCATGGTCTACACCGGCAATCTCCGCCCAGGCCTGCACATGATCGGCATCAACCTGGAAG
>JALXEW010000133.1 GCA_027069285.1 Ardenticatenia bacterium
GGAGATCGATCACCGGGCGGGCTTTTGGAGTTGACGAAGGCGGAGAATTTCTGGCCGAAGTTGTTGATATACATCCTGCACTACGGGGCTTTGATCTTTGGGGTCATCGGGATGGTGAGGGGGGCCGGGCAGTGGAGGTTGCGATTCATCGGGTACGGGGTGATATGCTATTTTACCTGCGTGCACTTGGTGCTGCTGGCATTGCCCCGGTATCTGTTCCCGACGGTGCTTTTTTTGTGTTTGTTCGCGTCATCGGCCATCCTCGGTGATAACTTGCCGCCGGGCCGGTGACGTTTGTTACTGTGCTGTGGATTGTTTAGAGTATAGCCTTTTATTTAGGGTTTTTGTATCTGTTGGGAGGCATTGCCGCGTTTGGGCGCAGGCCCATGTCGCGTCTTTCATGCCCGGTGCACGCTCTGAAATCCACTCCGCTCGCGAAAGGAGTGTGGAATGGGAGGGAATTTTCTCCGCATCGCCCTGCTGATCGCGGCGCTGGTGGCCGCCGCAGCCCTCGTCCTGCGCTGGGAGAAGCCGGTTGACGCTTCGACTCTGATCCCGGCGGACGAGATACACGGTCAGGTGGATACCGGCGATATTCCGGTGGAGCAGGATTTGTGCCTCCACTGCCACGCATACGGCACTCCACACGAGGTATGGGGGCCGACGCTGAGATGGTTGGCTTTCGGCGCCGGGGCGCTCGTCTTCGCCTACGGGACATACCGCAGCGTCTCGCTCTGGAAGGGACGCAGGCGCTGGAAGTCGTTCTGGGAGCGGACGGTCGAGTGGCTGGACGAGCGATATGGCATCGTCGAGCCGATGGAGAAGATCCTCAAGAAGCCGGTTCCCATGTCGGCGACCAGGTGGTTTTACTGCCTGGGCGGCCTGACTTTCCTGTTCTTCCTCATACAGGGCCTCACCGGCATTATGATGGTCTTCTACTATGAACCCAGCGCCGATCCCAGCCCAACCGATCCGTCGGTCAGCGTGGCCTACGCCAGTATCGAGTACATTATGAACGAGGTGCGATTTGGCAATATCATCCGCACCATACACCATTGGGGCGCTAACGGGATGATCGTGCTGGCAATAGCCCATATGATCCGCGTCTTCATTATGGGCGCCTATCGCCCACCACGCGAGCTTAACTGGATCAGCGGGGTGTTCCTGCTGATCATCACGTTGGGCTTCGGGTTCACCGGCTATCTGCTGCCGTGGGATCAGAGGGCGTACTGGGCCACTACGGTCGGCACGGATATTGCCGGCAATATCCCGGTCATAGGGCAACCGGCGCTTTTGTTCCTGCGGGCCGGATGGCAGGTGACCGGGTTGACTTTGAGCCGGTTCTTTGCCCTGCACGTGATGGTGTTCCCGATTCTGGCGCTGGCTTTTATGGGGCTGCACTTCCTGATGATCCGGCGCCTGGGCATCCACAGGCCTCTTTAAGCGCAGGAGGCGAGAAATGGCCGACGAAGAACGAAAAGAAGAGGAAAAAACCATCCCCTTCTTCCCGGATCACGCACTGAACGAGGCTAAATTGGCCTGGGTCGTGATCATGATTGTGGTGGTGGGCGCCATTATCCTGGCGAATGTGATGCCGCCCACACTGGAACCACCGGCTGATCCATATGACACGCCTGAACATACCAAGCCGGAGTGGTACTTCCTGTTCCTGTACCAGTTCCTGAAGTATGTTCCGGCACCGATCCCCGGCCCCGGCTTCGGTGCCACCGTCCCGGTGCTGGCCCTGCTTGTCTTGATGCTGTGGCCTTTCCTCGACCTGAGCAAGGAAACCCGCCGCTCGCAAGTTATCCGCGCGGCAATCGTGGTCGTGGTCGGCATCATCGTCCTGGTGCTTACTATATTGGGCGCCACCAGTTAGGAGGTGAGACATGGCGGACGAAAAGTCCCAGGGAATCACCAGGCGCAATTTCCTGGAAAGATTGGGCATCCTGGCCGTGGGTAGCAGCCTGGCAGCGATGGCGGGCGGGATCATCGCCTACTTTTGGCCTCCGAAGCTGGAGGAGACTCCTTCCGAGCCGGTTCCAGCCGGGACTGTGGCCGACCTCAAGAGAAGTGGCGGTGTGACCGTGCCGTACGGGCGGTACCCGGCCCTGGTGATATGGACCGGGCGGGGGCCAATGACTTATTCGGCGGTCTGCACACACTTCGCGTGTATCGTCAAATACCATGCCGATGTGGATAAGATCATTTGCCCATGCCATGACGGTTATTTCGACCCGGAGGACGGACATGTGATCAGCGGCCCGCCACCGGAGCCGCTACACAGGCTGCCGTGGTACTACCAGGGGCCAGATGGGACGATCGTGAGCAGGCCCGGCACGGAATCTGACCAACCACTTTCGGACGATGAGTTGGAGGCACTGGAGGACGAGGGCGAGATATTCGTGGGAATCCCGCCGGAGGAGGGATCTGACGCAAACGCCATCCGATGGCTTGGAGAAAGGGTGCGGCGATGGCTGACCTGACCTTCGACCGACCACTTGAGCGGTGGAAGAATTTCCTGGTTTACGCTATAGCACAGGTGCAACTGTTCCGCCGGATGTTTCCGGGCACTATGCACCTCCTTATCTTCTGGGGCTTTGTGATCCAGGGTATCGGCACTCTGATCGCACTCCTGCAGTACCCGCTCTTCGTGCCGTGGGTGGAGCTGCAATTCCCACGCGGGAGCGCCTACCTGGCATATGAGCTGATCATGGACCTGGCGGGGCTGGCGATCTTGATCGGCGGCGGACTGGCGATATGGCGTCGATACTTCCAAAAGCCTGAGACTCTGCAGACAAGGTGGGATGATACTCTGGCGCTGACCCTTGTGATGTTGATCCCGCTTGCGGGGTTCACTACCGAGGGGTTGCGCTTTGTCGCCACCAAGCCCGACTGGATGCTTTGGAGTCCGATAGGCAGTGTATTCGCGGGCGTCCTGGGCCTCTTTATAAGCCCAGAGGCGGCAGCAAACGCGCATGGATGGCTCTTCTGGACACATGTGGGGCTTGGCCTGATCTTCCTGGCCGCGATGCCCTACACCAAGTTGCGCCATATTATCAACGTGCCGCTAAATGTGCTTTATAAGCCGTTCCGCGAATCCTCCGGTGAATTGATGCCAATCGAGAACATCGAGGAGGCGCCGGAGGAGAAATTGGGCGCCGGCGACCTGAGCGCTTTCTCGGCCCAGCAGCTGCTGGCAACCGAGGCTTGTATGCGATGCGGGCGCTGTCTGGAGGTCTGCCCCGCGTTCCAGAGCGGCCAGGTGCTGGCGCCGCGCGATATAGTGCAGGATGTTTTCCACGGGATGTACGATACCTGGCTCCACGCCGACGGCAAGGAGCCACCCGATCTGCACGAGGATATAGTCAACGTCGAGGCGGTATGGCAATGCACCACCTGCGGCGCCTGCACGAACATCTGTCCGGCGTTCATCAACCCGATTGATTACATCATCGACTTCCGCCGCTATCGCACCCTGGTGCTGGCCGATATGCCCTCGACGGTGGCCGAGACGTTGACTAACCTGGAGCGACGGGCAAACCCGTGGGGGGTGGCGCCTTCGGAGCGTATGGCCTGGGCCAAAGGCCTGGATGTGCCAATTGCCGATCCCGAAAAGCCGGTGGATGTGCTGCTCTGGATCGGATGCGCGGGGGCGTTTGACGACCGGAATAAGAAGGTGACACGCGCACTGGTGCAGCTTTTGCAGACGGCGATGGTCGATTTCGCGATCCTGGGCGAAAATGAGCCGTGCTGCGGCGAGACGGCCCGCCGCCTGGGCAATGAGTGGCTGTTCCAGGAGATGGTCAAGGCCAATATCGAGCTGCTGAGCAAGTATAAGTTCGAGCGGCTGGTGACGGCCTGCCCGCATGGCTATAACACTTTCGCCAACGAGTACCCACAGTTCGGAGGCCGGTATAAAGTCCAGCACCATACCCAGTTGCTGGCGGAATTGATCGAAACAGGCCGAATACCGCTGGTCGGCTCGGTCAGGGCGAAGGTGACTTATCACGACTCGTGCTACCTGGGACGCCATAACGGTATTTATGAGGCGCCACGTAAGCTGGTGGCAAGGCTGCCGGGCGCGGATGCGGTGGAGATCGAATATAACCGTCAGGAGGCATTCTGCTGCGGCGGTGGCGGCGGCCAGATGTGGATGGAAACCGACCCGGAAACCCGGCCCAGTATTTTCCGATTGAATCAGGCCCTGGAAACGCAGGCTGATGTGCTCTGCACGGCATGTCCGTATTGTATGATCATGTTCGAGGATGCGATGCGGGTCAAGGGCGTCGATGAAACCAGGTTACGGGTGGCCGATATAGCCGAGCTGCTGCTGGAGGCTTTGACCGTCCCGGTGGAGGTGCCGGAATCCGAGGCCCAACCGGAACCGGAGGCGGAAGCGGTCTCCCCCACGGAGGCCACCGGGCCGGAATCCGAGGCCCAGGAGGAGCAGGCCCCAGAGACCCCACCGGAACCGGAGGAGGAAGCGGTCTCTCCCACGGAGGCCACCGGGCCAGAATCTGAGGCACAGGAGGAGCAGGCCCCAGAGGCTCCACCGGAACCGGCAGAATCGACCTCTCCCCCGGAGACCACCGGCCTGGAATCCGAGGCCCAGGAGGAGCAGGCAGAGGAACCGCCACCCCAATCGCCTTCCGATGAGGGCGACGCAACCGAATGATCGCCACCGGATGATCATACCATCAGGAGTATGGCCTATGCCGTTGCGTAATCAAACCGATGTCAAAAAGGTGGAGCGCATATTGCGACATGTGCTGAATACGCAAAGGCCACCGGTAGCAAGATGCCGGTTGCTATCCAGCGGGTTCGGCACGTCGCACGCGCTGAAGATCGAGGAGAATATCAGCGGCGTCAAGGCTTGCATCGGGTGCGGCAATTGTGTCGATATTTGCCCGGTGCTGGCCCGCGATCCCAGACGCCGCCACCGCACCGAGCAACGCACTTCGTTCGCGTTGGAGGCGCTGGTCGGCGAGGATTGCGACCGGTGCGGTAATTGTGTCCTGGTCTGCCCGCAGGTTGATACCACCATCAAGCACTATCTGGTGACGGTGCACCTGGCCGAAGGTATGGCCCAGCTGCTGGAGCAGGCCACTTCTGATGAGGCTTTCTATCTTGACCTGATGATGGGGCAGGAGGCGTTGTATGGCTGATGTGGAGGCACCCTCGACCGAGATGGTCGAGATCACGATATTCGGGCAACGATACCAGGTGCCCGCGTCGTTGACCGTGCTGAAGGCCATCGAGTACGCGGGTTACCGACTGGTGCACGGGGTCGGGTGCCGGAGCGGGTTCTGCGGCGCCTGCGGCACTGTCTACCGCATCGAGGGCCAATATAGGCTCCACTATGCCCTGGCCTGCCAGAAGGTGGTCGAACCCGGTATGGTGCTGGCCCAAATACCGGTTTACCCGGCACAGAGGCCGGATTATAAGCTTTCGGAGCTTTCGGCAACCGATGGGCAGAACCCGATCCTGGAGGTCTACCCGGAGATAGAAACTTGCTTTGGGTGTAATACGTGCACCAAGTCATGTCCGCAGGAGCTGGACGTGATGGGCTACGTCTCGGCGCTGCTGCGCGGCGACCTGGCCGAGGCGGCGGATCTGTCGTTCGACTGCATTATGTGCGGGCTTTGCGTCTCCCGCTGCCCAACCGAGCTGGCACCACCCAACATGGCGATCCTGGGCCGTCGGCTCTACGCACGCGATCTCGTCCCACGCGCACCTCACCTGACCCAACGGCTCAAGGAGATCGAAGAGGGCGTCTTCGACGAGGAGATCGCAAAGCTAAAGGCCATGTCTGAGGACGAGCTGCGCAAGCTCTACGCCGAGCGCGAGATCGAAAAGTAGGCCGCTTTAGGGTTTTTAAGGAGGGGCGTATGGACTTCACCATCCCTGAAGAAGCGGCCATGATCCGCGATATGATGCGCCGCTTTGTGCAAAAGGAAATGCGCCCGCTGGAGATGAAACTCTTCAGTATGGCCGCCGCATCGCCGGAAGGTAAACATGAGATGCCACCGGAGATGGCCGAGGAGCTGAAGAATAAGGTGCTCCAGATGGGCCTCTGGGCACTCACCGTGCCGGAGGACCTGGGCGGTATGGAGCTTGACCTGCTGAGCGCCTGCCTGGTGGAGGAGGAGCTGGGCCAGTCGTTCATACAGGTCGACATCGGGGACATCCCCCCGGCGCTCTACTCCTGCAACGATGAACAGGCCGAAAAATATCTGACACCCGCCGTCGAAGGGGCTAAACGACCCTGCCTGGCGCTTAGGGAACCGGGCGCGATTAACCCGTCCGACTGGAAGACGACCGCCCACACCGCAGATGATGGCTATGTGCTCAATGGGGTCAAAACACTGGCAAAAGGCGGCCTGCCGGATGATTTTTACCTGGTTTTCGCGCGAGATGAGGATGCCGGGGGCGGGGTGACTTGCTTCCTGCTCGATCCCGATCTCGAAGGGGTAACCGTGGGAGCAAACGGCCACGGCCTGGAATTGCAGCTGAAAGGTTGCACGGTCGGGAGGGACCGGGTGCTGGGGGAGCCGGGCAAGGGCCTCAGCCTGGGAGCCGAACACGCTCCGGCAGGTCTCTTGAAGCTGGCAGCCAGGTACGTGGGAATAGCCAAGAGGCTGCTGGAGATGTCGGCCATGTACGCCCGCGATTGGGTCGCCCTGGGCAAGCCCCTGGCCGAACGTCCCGCAGTGCGCAGGATGCTGGCCGAGATGGCAACCGAGATCGAGGCGGCACGACTGATGGTCTACCAGGCCGCCACCCGCATCGACGGCGGCGAGGATGCCAGATATGATGCCATCGCGGCCCGCACGTATGCCGTCGGTATGCTCCAGAGGGCAATTGACCGCGCCGTCATGATCCACGGCGGCCCCGGATTCCCGGCGGAGCAGCCGGCATTGCGGATGTATCTGAACCTGGTGCCGGAAGAGACATTGGACACGGCGCTTGAGCTGGGCCAGACGGCTATCGCCGCACATGTGATCGAGAACGTCTAGCGGAGGGGGAACCGTGAGCTACACAGAGGAGATGCGCCGCTCAATCGCTAAGGTGGAAGCCACACGACAGCGGCGCCTGGACGAGGTTTACCCGCGAGTTGGGGATGAGGAAAAGCGCGAGCTTTTGGAAAATTACCACCCGGATTATAACGCCGAGGCTTTTGCCACACTCAAAGTCGGGCCGAACGCGGGCGACCGTACCCCGCGCGAGTTGGCATCCCTGCTGGAGGGACGCCCGCGCGTGCACCCGGATAAGGTGGATTTGAGCCGCGTTGACTTGGAGGCCGATGTGTTGGTGATCGGCGGGGGCGGGGCGGGGGCCCCGGCTGCGTTGCTGGCGCAGGAAAACGGCGCCGATGTGCTTTTGGTGACCAAGCTGCGCTTTGGCGACGCTAACACCATGATGGCCCAGGGCGGCATCCAGGCCGCCGATAAGCCTAATGACTCGCCGGCCATCCACTATCTGGACGTGATGGGCGGAGGCCATTTCAAAAATGACCCCGATCTGGTCGAGGCCCTGGTGATGGACGCTCCCTTCGTGATCCGATGGCTGGAGGAAATGGGCTGCATGTTCGATAAGGAGCCGGACGGCACCATGATCACCGGCCACGGCGGAGGGACTTCGCGCAAACGAATGCACTCGGCACGTGACTATACCGGCGCCGAGATCATGCGTACGCTGCGCGATGAGGTACGTAGCCGCCCGATCAGGGTGCTGGAGTTCCACCCGGCCATCGAGCTTATCAAAGATAAGCAGGGACGTGTCGCCGGGGCGATATTGTATAGCTTCGACCGGAATGAGATCGTGGTGGCACGCGCTAAGGCGGTGATCATCACAACCGGCGGCGGGGGAAGGTTGCACTACCAGGGGTTCCCCACGACAAATCACTACGGGGCCACCGCCGATGGGTTGGTGATGGCTTATCGGGTGGGCGCTAAGCTCTCGTTTATCGATACCATGCAGTACCACCCAACAGGCGCCGCCTACCCGGAGCAAATATTGGGCCAGCTGGTGACCGAGAAGGTACGCGGCCTGGGCGCACAATTGGTCAACGCCGACGGCGAGCAATTCGTCTACCCGCTGGAGCCACGCGATGTGGAGGCGGCGGCCATCGTGCGCGAGTGTAGACGTGGCAAGGGCGTGGTCACCCCGTCCGGGCAGTGCGGGGTCTGGCTGGATTCGCCGATGATCGAGGTCAAGCGCGGCCCCGGAACTATAGAGAAGGCGCTCCCGGCTATGGTGCGACAGTTCAAGCGCTTCGGCATCGATATGACTAAGGAGCCGATCCTGGTATATCCCACGTTGCACTATCAGAACGGGGGCATTTCGATCAGGCCGGACGGCTCGACTAACGTGCCGGGCCTGTATGCCGCAGGCGAGGTGACCGGCGGGACACATGGCCGTAACCGGCTGATGGGTAACTCGCTGCTGGAGATCACGGTGTTCGGGCGGCGAGCCGGTCGCGCCGCAGCCGAATATGCAGCTAAGGCCGAGGTCGGCGAGCTGACGTTGGATCACCTGCGCGAGTGGTTCGACCTGCTCGGCCCGGAGGCTGCGGCGGAGGAGTTGGAGCTGGCACCGCTCCTGCTGCCGGATTACACCCGTCACGAGCGCACAGACGAGGTTCTGGGACTGGAATAGGGGTAAATCCGATCACACTCCGGCCCTCCCCACGTACGGGGAGGGCGTTTTTTTTGCGAACCCCCTTGACAACCGCGCCGGTTTATCGTATGATACTAACGCGAGTTAGTAACGCGGGTTATCAAAAAGGGGCGCCATGAGCGGCAAGCGCGTCACCATGCAGCAGGTCGCAGACCTGGCAGGGGTCTCCCGCACAACCGTCTCCTTCGTGCTCAATAATACCCCAAACGTCAGTATATCCCCCGAAACCCGACGTAAGGTGCTGGAGGCGGCCAGGAAGCTCAATTATGTGCCGGATTCAAAAGCGGTCACTCTCGCGACAGGCCGTACCAAGACTCTGGCACTGGTGCTCCGCCAGACGCCCCATCAGCTCTCAATGGACGCTTTCCTGGGCGAGGTCTTGCGCGGCCTCACTCAGGCAGTGGAGCCGGAAGGCTACCATATCCTGGTCTACCCGCTGGCACCCGATATGACCTATGGGGGCCTTGTCCGCTCCCAAAAGGTGGACGGGCTGATACTTTCCGGCCCTACGGTGAACGATCCCGAACTCGGAAGCCTGCTGGAAGAAGGAACTCCCATTGTCCTGCAAGGTACTGCCGGTCTGAACGGGGTGCCCAGCGTGGATGTGGATAATGTGGCAAGCGCGAAATTGGCGGTGGAACATCTGATCGAGTTGGGACACCGCCGAATCGGCCATATCACCAACGCACCACTGGATTATACCGCCGCCCGCGATCGATTGGCCGGCTACCGCCTGGCAATGGAGAACGCTGGGCTGAAATTCGACGAGGAGCTGATCAGGGAGGCCGCTTATACCGATGAGAGCGGCTACGACGCGATGGTATCACTGCTGAATATGCCGGAGCCGCCAACTGCGGTGTTCGTGGGTAGCGATGTGGTCGCGCTGGGGGCATTGCAGGCGATACACGACCGTAAGCTCCACATCCCAGGCGACATCTCGGTGGTGGGATTCGACGATATACCCCTGACACGCTATCTCGACCCCGGCCTGACTACCATTCACCTACCGGCCTTCGAGCTGGGATACCACGCGGGGGAAATGCTGCTGACCCTCTTGAGAGGCGATGAGTTGCCGCAAATGCGCGTGACGTTGGAAACCCGGCTGATCATCAGAGCATCAACCGGCCCTCCGCCGGGCCGATAAGCTGTGGGGTTGCGCCACCGATGGGAAAGGAGGTGCGTATTGAAAAAGCCGCTAAGTGGCATCCGCAACTGTTTTGGGTCTGTCGGTATGTACCATTGGCACAGGAGGTTATGAGCCATGCGCAAGCGACTGGCATTTCTCACTCTGGCAGCGGTAATCGGTATCGCCCTCTCGCTGCCCATGTCCGGGATGGCGGTGGCGCAGGAGGAATGCGTCATCTCCGTGGTCGGGGTGTGGAGCGGCGATGAGCTGACCGCGTTCGAGGAGGCGGTGGCGCCTTTCATGGAGGAAAACGGCTGCACAATGGACTTCGAGTCCACACGCGACCCGGCAGTGCTCCGCACCGCAGTGGATAGCGGCAATCCGCCGGACATCGCCATCCTGCCACAGCCCGGCGTGATGTACGAATATGCAGCCGATGGCGCCCTGGTCGCACTCGATAGCTTCATGGATATGGACGCCCTGGCCGAGGACTACGCGCCGATCTGGCTGGAACTGGGCAGCTACGATGGCACGCTCTACGGCATCTTCTACAAGGTCGCCAATAAGAGCTTGATCTGGTACAACCCGGTCGCCTTCGAGGAAGCCGGCTACGAAATCCCCACCACGTGGGATGAGTTGATCGCGCTTTCCGACCAGATCGTGGCCGACGGCGGTACCCCCTGGTCAATCGGTCTGGAAAGCGGCGACGCCAGCGGCTGGCCGGGCACCGACTGGATCGAGGATATTATGCTGCGCACCGCCGGCCCGGAGGTCTACGATCAGTGGGTCAACCACGAGATCTCCTGGACGGATGAGGCGGTGGTGAACGCTTTCGAGACCTGGGGCCAGATCGTCGGCAACCCCGATTATCTCTACGGCGGGGTCGAGGGCACGCTGGCAACTAACTTCGGCGAGGCCCCGTGGCCACTGTGGGAGGATCCGCCCGGCGCGTATATGCACCGCCAGGCCAGCTTCATCGTCGGCTTCATCCTGGATCAGTACCCCGATCTGGAGATGGGGACCGACATCAACTTCTTCCCATTCCCGTCCATCAACGAGGAGATCGGCCCGGCAGTCATAGGCGGCGCGGACGTGGTGGTGATGTTCAACGACCGCCCGGAGGTGGAGGCCTTCATGGAATACCTGGCGTCGCCTGAACCCCAGGAGATATGGGCCAGCATGGGCGACTTTATCTCGCCCAACCAGTCGGTCTCGCTGGATGTGTATCCCGATGATGCGACCCGCAGTATCGCCGAGGCAGTCGTGAACGCCGAGATCTTCCGCTTTGACGCATCCGACTTGATGCCTGCGGCTGTCGGCGCCGGCGAGTTCTGGAGCGGCGTGCTGGACTTCGTTGAGAATCCCGATAACCTGATGGACATCCTCGAAAGGATTGAGGAAGTCGCAGCCGACGCCTACGCCGAGTAGTTCCGTTACCCTGCCACGGGCAACCCGTCTCCGGGCGGGTTGCCCTTCTTTGTGTTATCATCAATTTCGTTGTTGCCGACCTTGTAGCCGGAGGAAATGTTATGCAAGGCCAGCGCTGGTGGGTTCCCTGGCTCTATCTGGCACCTGCCCTGCTCATACTTTTCGCCTTCCTGGTCTACCCCACTATCCATACCGTCATCCTCAGTTTTATGGACGAGAACGGCGAGGTGCTCGTCACCGAGCATTGTAAAAGTGACGTATGCGAGTGGGGGATCTTCCATAACTATTGGTACGCCTTCCATAATCCCTCTATGCAGGAGGCATTCGTCAATAATATCAGGTGGTTGGTGTTTTTCACGTCGATCACGGTGTTCCTGGGCCTGGTACTGGCGGTGTTGTTCGACCGGGTGAGGTACGAGCCAATTGTCAAATCGGCTATTTTCCTGCCTATGGCGATTTCGTTCGTGGGCGCAGGCGTGATCTGGGGCGCTCAGGCAGGCGTCTACAAGTGGACAAATCCGGCCAAGCCGCAGGTGGGGCTGCTTAACGCTATCCTGGTGGCTCTGGTGCCCGGCTTCGAGCCGAAAAATTGGCTCAGGTTGCAGCCGTGGAATAACTTCGCCTTGATCGTGGTCGGGATATGGATGTGGACCGGATTCGCGATGGTGATCCTCTCCGCCGCCATCAAGAACATACCAAAGGAGATTCTGGAAGCGGCCCGCGTGGATGGGGCAAATGAGTTCCAGATATTCTTCAGGATCATCATCCCCTCTATCAGCTCCACGCTCACCGTGGTGGCAACTACAATGGTCATCAATGTGCTGAAGATATTCGATATAGTCTATGTGATGACCGGCGGACGCGGCGGCACGGATGTGATCGCCAACCGTATGTATACCGAGATGTTCATTAATTTCGAGGACGGGCGCGGCTCGGCCATCGCGGTGATATTGCTTTTGCTGATCGTGCCCGTGATGATCGCTAATATCCGCAGCTTCCGCGAACAGGAGGCGACCAGATGAATGCCAATCCCTCACCAAAGGTCAATTGGCCGCGCGTGATCGGACGGGCGATCCTGCATACGGTGGTGATCACGGTGGCGATCATCTGGTTGCTGCCGTCAATGGGGGTTTTCGTCAATACGTTCCGGCCCAAGCAGGCGGTCGGCTCCACCGGCTGGTGGACGATTCTCGTAACTCCGTTCGATTTCACACAGTACTCGCTGGAAAATGTGATCAATGTCCTGGCCGGCAACCCGGAGTATGTGGAAACCTGCCGGGAAAATGAGGAGATAATCGCCGCAGCCGATTCGGGTGCCTGCGACGAGCTGAGTAATAGCCGCGACCGCCGTACATGCGAGCAGGTGGCAGCCGGCGAACGAGTGCTCAGGAGATGCGACTTGCTGACCGATCTGCTTTCGTCGGACGGTATGGCAAGGGCGTTCCTCAATAGCCTTTCGATCACGGTCCCAAGCACGATAATCCCGATCTTGGTGGCGGCTTTCGCAGCATATGCCTTCGCCTGGATGGAGTTTCCGGGTCGCCAGGTGCTCTTTGTGGTGGTTGTGGGGCTGCTGGTGGTGCCTTTGCAGATGACGCTTATCCCGGTTCAGCGCATGTTCAATGTGCTGGGGCTGACCAATAACCCGAACTTCCCGTTCCTGGCGATCTGGCTCGCACATACCGGCTATGGGCTGCCTTTTGCTATTTACCTTTTGCGCAATTTCTTTGGCGCCCTGCCCAGGGAACTTTTCGAGTCGGCCTATCTGGATGGGGCGTCTAAGTGGACGGCGTTCTGGCGATTGGCTTTGCCGCTTTCGGTACCGGCGGTGGCTTCGCTTGCGATCTTCCAGTTCCTGTGGGTCTGGAACGACCTGCTGGTGGCGTTGATCTTCACGAGTGGGCGCTATAGCCCGGTGACCAGGCATGTGGCCAACTTGGTCAATTCGCTGGGGCAGGATTGGCAGGTTTTGCCGGCAGCCGCCACGATCTCGATGATATTGCCCCTGGTGATCTTCTTCGCCTTGCAACGTTATTTCATCCGGGGCATCCTGGCAGGGTCGGTCAAAGGGTGAGCGAGCCTGTGCCGATCTCAACGTAGAATCCGGTCGGATCGAAAGCCTGTTCCGATGGCGTCACATCTTTCTTGAATGCGCGCTGTATCAGGGGTGGCGGGCCGTGGCGATGGGGTATGACGAGGAGTATTTTGAATGGCAAAGGCGGATAGGGAGATTCGGCGGAACGGCTAATGCTTTTAAGTTCCGACCTTATGTCGGACCAGCGGACATCGTGTTGGACTTCGGGTGCGGCGGGGGATACCTCCTTGCCGGGTTGAACTGCGCGCAGAGGATAGGGGTAGAGATAAACGACGCTGCACGCCGTGAGGCCGAGCGGCTTGGCATCACGGTCTATAAAGACATCGGCGATGTGCCGGATGAATCCGTAACTGTGATCATCTCCAATCACGCCCTGGAACACGTCGAATGCCCGCTATACACGCTGAGAGCACTGCTCCCCAAGTTGAAGCCTGGGGGAAAGGCCGTGTTCGTAGTCCCACACCAGGGGCCGCATGAGCCGTACACCCCAGGGGATCCGAACCAACACCTCTATACCTGGAACCCGTTGACTCTTGGGAATTTATTTGCTGCGGCAGGCTATGTCGAAATCACGGTCGACCTGATACGACACAGGTGGCCTCCGGGCTATGAACGCTGGTACCGGCTGCTCGGCCAAAGGGGATTCGACGTGCTTTGCCGCCTATATGCCGTGCTGAGCGGTAATTACCAGCTCAGAGCTGTGGCAAAGCGGGGTTCTGCAACAGATTGAGAGTGACCCGGCGATAGGTGTTCAGTCAGGGCACTGCGCGTCGGATTCGGGAAGGACGTAGCGGGTGGGTAGTTCTACCCCGGCCAGCGGGCACGAACCGGACGAGGGACAAACGCCACAGGTTTCGGAACGTATCTCCCGCAGCCGCCCCTTTCGCACGAGGAATCGCAACATCGGCGTCAGGGCGCTCTCGTCAACTTCCAGCATCCGGCTCAGGCGGCGTAATGTGAGGGGGCCTGCGGATTCGGCAAAGGCCCCCAGTATGCGCATCAGCAGTCCGTCGTCGTTTCCGCTCATCCGAAACCCAGTAGTATCCCTATTTGATAGACGATCACCGCTATGAGCCACGCCAGCACAAGCTGGTAAATGGCGCTGAAGGCCGCCCATTTCCAGCCATACTCTTGTAACATGGCCGCCACGGTCACGACGCACGGGGTATAGAGCAATACGAACACGGTAAAGGCTACGGCGGAAAGCGGTGTGAAGGTTCCCCGCAAGGCACGCCCCAGTTCGGTGTCAACTTCTCCGGCCCCACCTCCTCCCATCAGGTCAATGCCGGGAATGATGCTGATGGCCGCTTTGACGGTATCCACTGTGGCGTCCCAGAAACCGGTCGCGATCTCCTTGAGGCCATCGGCCAGGGTCGGGGGCGGCCCTTCCATTTCCCCGCCTCCTCCGCCGATCTGATCGGCGCCCAGATAGACGACGTTAAGGGTGCCAACCACGATCTCTTTGGCCACAAATCCGCTTATCAGGGCACCTGCGGCCCGCCAATCCCCGAATCCCGCCGGGGAAAAGGCAGGCGCTATGGCCGCGCTTACCCGACCGAAAAGGCTATCCTGTGGGTTTTCCACCCCCGTGGGCAGGTTCATCAGCGCCCATATCACCACGGAAACCGCCAGGATGATCGTCCAGGCTTTGCGCACAAATCCCGCCGTCCGCTCCCACATGTGGATCAGTATGCCGCGCCATGACGGTAATCGATATGGCGGTAACTCAAGGACGAATGGGGAAAGTTTCTGGCTCTTGAAGATGGTGCGCTGTAAGACGATCCCGGTCACGGCGGCCATGACGATGCCCAGAATGTACATGGAAAAGATCAGGGCACCGCTCCTGGCACCAAACATGGCCGAGCCGATCACGGCGTATACCGGTAATCTGGCAGCACACGACATCATCGGGACAAGGAGGCCGGTCAGTATGCGGTCGCGCTCGTTTTCCAGCGTGCGAGTGGCGTATATCCCCGGTACGTTGCAGCCGAGACCTACCAGTAACGATAGGAAGCTTTTGCCGTGCAGACCCAGGGCGTGCATGAAACGATCCATCACGAAGGCCGCGCGGGCCATATACCCGGAATCTTCAAGCACGGCTATGAAGAAGTAAAGGAAAAGCAACACAGGCACGAAGGTGAGCACGCCGCCAACTCCGCCGACTACCCCGTCGATCAGCAGGGACTCGACCCAGGTGCCACCCAGTCCCAGTCCGGATAGTATGGCGCCGATCCAACGGGTTACCGGCCCGGAGATGACCGAATCGATCCAATCCACGTAAGGGGCCGATACGTTGGCCGTCACCTGGAATACCACCCACATGGCCGCCAGGAAGAATGGTATCCCCAATATCCTATCGGCAACGATGCTATCTATGCGATCCGAAAGGGTGATCCGGTCTGCCGGGGGACGGGTGACGATCTCTTTGACCAGCCCATGTATGAAGCCGTACCGCCGGTCTGCGGTGATGACGTCGGCGTCGGTACCGTAGATACGCCGTAATCTGGCCAGGCTGCGATTTAGCTGCTCCAACACCGGCTCCGAGCCGGGGGTCTGACGGACGCGATCCAGTAGTATCTCGTCGTTTTCCAGCAGGGCGATGGCCAACCAGCGGGCGGCATATTTTCTCCCCAGAACCGGATGGGCTTCTATGGCGGCCTGGAGGGCTTCAATCTCTTCTTCGATCTCGCGCCCGTAATCAATCAGTCTGACTCCACGCCGATAGGCAGCCTCAGTTGCGCTCATCACCATCCCTCCTGTGCCCGGCGACTTCCAGGATGGCCTTCTTCAGTTCGTCTATCCCCTGCCCCTTGATCCCAACGGTGGGGATGACCGGCACCCCTCCCAGACCTGCCGAGAGTTTTTCCAAATCAATCTTTATGCCTTTGGAACGGGCCATGTCATACATGTTCAGGGCTAATATGACCGGGGCACCCAATTCTATGATCTGGACGGCCAGGTAGAGGTTGCGCTCCAGGTTGGCGGCGTCAACCACTACGACAACGGCATCGGGCCGCTCCTCGATCAGGAAGTCACGCGCTATCACTTCTTCCAGCGAATAGGCGTTGAGGCTATAGGTGCCGGGTAGATCGACGACTTTGAATTCGGCGCCATCTATCCGACAGATGCCTTCTTTCTTTTCGACGGTTTTGCCGGGCCAGTTGCCCACGTGCTGATGGGCACCGGTCAGCGCGTTGAGGATGGTGCTTTTGCCGGCGTTCGGGTTCCCCGCCAGGGCTATGGTAAACTTCCCTTTGCTCATAATACCGGCTCCACGTAGATTTTTTGCGCCATGCCCCATCCCAACGCCAATCGAGAATCGTCACGGAAGGCTATGATGACCGGCCCACCGTTTGTCTGCACCACGCGCACTATCATTCCGGGGGTGAGACCCATGTCGGCTAACCGGCGACGTATGGTATTGCCCCCGCGAACGCCAACCAGACGTACTACGTCGCCCGGAATAGCCATGCTCAAAGGGAAACCGCCACCGTGAGGTGTGCCGTGACGACGACGATTACGCCCCATTGTTTATTCACCCTCCGGGATGTGGTCAGATGATGTTATTTCGACTTCGATCAGTCGTGCTTCGCTTCGGCGTAGGGACAGGTTGTAGCCTTTCACGGTGAATTCAACCGGGTCGCCGAGCGGCGCTACCCTGACTTCTTCGATCTCGGCGCCGGTTACCAATCCCATCTCCATCAGACGACGACGTAGGGCACTATCACCGCCGACACGAATGACGATGGCTTTCTGACCGGGCCGAAGCTCGTCCAGTGTGACTCGTTCCGGCATGGAATCCTCCTCCTGAGCCAGGCATTCGGAACATAACCCGTCGAAGTATACACAGACCCGCTCGACTCGCACCCCGTGCTTGTCTTCAAGCGCGCGCTCGACCTGTGGGATGAGGTCGCTTTCGAATTCGATCACTTTGCCGCACTTGCGACAGGTGAAGTGGTAATGCTCCGAGCCGTGCGGTTCATAGTATACGCGCTGCTGCGAGCCGGCGAAGAATCGTTGCTCCACCAGGCCGACTTCGCAAAGCAGCGCCAGGTTGCGATATACTGTCGCAAGGCTGATTCTGCGGTCTCGCTCTTTGAGTATCCGGTATAGTTCCTCGGCATCCAGATGGGTTTTAGCCTCTTGCAGCACTTGTAGTATCAGCAGGCGCTGAGGCGTGAGGCGCAGCCCTTTTTTGTGAAGGAGTCTGCGCACATCCTCGGCCACGATAGAGGCAGCCATCGTCCGTCCCTTTTGCGAATCGTTCTCATTTACACAATTAGGATAGCCCAGGTTCCGACTTTTTGCAAATTATTCTCATTTGCAATCAGGCCCCACCTGCCCCGCAATGGGGCGATGGCAAGAGCCGCACCTGGGATGGGCCAAAATAGACAACGGGCCTGCATCCACACCCCGCAACCTGTGGTCAAAAGCAACATTTGCCGCCTTTAACTTGCCCGGATCACGCGCTTAGCATATAGTAAGCTCCAGAGACCGACACGGAAGGAGTGTGGGTTCGGGATGACCGATTTTGATGATTACGCAACGGTAAAGGAGGCCGCAGAGCGCCTGAATATCCACCCGGAGTCCGTCCGCAGGTTGATCCGCAAGGGTAAGCTCCCCGCCAGGAAGTTCGCCAATACCTGGCTGATCGAGCGCGATGTGCTGGAGCAGTTCGCCAGCCATTACGATCCGAGGCCGGGGAATAAGGCAACTCTGCTCTAGCCATGCTGCCGAGGAGGCGAATGGGCGAGCCGATAGAGATCAAAGGGGTGCGCGACGGACTCCTGGTGGTGATGCCAACCGAGTGCGAATGGTCGGAAGCCGTCGCCCGCCTCTTGAAACGGATAGATTCGCAGCCGGCTTTTTTCAAAGGCGCAGGGGTCTTCCTCAAGGTCGGCGGGCGAGTGGTGCACCGCACAGAAATCCACGCGCTGCAAAAGCAATTGGCCTTCCGAGGCGTTACCCTTAAGGCGGTGCTGAGCGAATCACGGTTGACAAGCGGCGCCGCCAAGATGTTGGGACTGGATACCGAGCTGGGGGAACCCCTCCAACGCGAGCCGGAGGAGTTGGAGCCAATCCCATCCGAGGAAATCGGCAGTCCGGGCGTGCTTGTACGCCATACTCTCCGCTCCGGACGAACGGTGCGCCACGAGGGACATGTGGTGGTGATCGGCGATGTGAACCCAGGCGCCGAGATCATAGCCGGGGGCGATGTGGTGGTCTGGGGCAGGCTGCGAGGTGTAGTCCACGCAGGCGCTAACGGGGATGAAGGCGCTATCGTGTGCGCGCTGGAGTTGGCACCTACTCAGCTCCGGATCGCCGGGTATATCGCCGTTTCGCCACAGGACGGCCCGAGGGAGTTCCGACCGGAGATGGCTTCGATCAAAAATGGGCGGATCGTCGCCGAGCCATGGGGATAGGAGTTGATTATGAGCGCACGGGTGATCACGATCACTTCCGGCAAGGGTGGCGTTGGCAAGACTACGGCCACCGCTAATATCGGGGTGGCCCTCGCTGCGCTGGGGCATAGGGTTGCCTGTATAGATGCGGACATCGGCCTGCGCAATCTGGATGTGGTGATGGGCCTGGAAAACCGCATCGTCTACGATCTGGTGGACGTGGTCGAGGGACGTTGTAAGTTGCGCCAGGCTATGATCAAGGACAAGCGCCTCCCGGAGCTTTATCTGATACCCGCCGCCCAAACCCGCGATAAAACCGCCGTCAGCCCTACCGATATGGTCAGGATCACCGATAAGCTCCGAGAGGATTTCGATTTCATCCTCATAGACTCCCCGGCGGGCATAGAGCGCGGGTTCCGTAACGCGGTCGCACCGGCAGATGAGGTCGTGATCATCACCAATCCAGAGGTCTCCGCCGTGCGAGATGCCGATAGGATCATCGGCCTGATCGAGGCCGAGGAGAAAGGCCCCGCCATGCTGATAATAAACCGGGTCAAACCGGAAATGGTCCGACGCGGCGAGATGCTCACTGTGGACGATGTGGTGGATGTGCTGGCGATAAAGTTGTTGGGGATCGTGCCGGAGGATGAGGCGGTGCTGACTTCTTCTAACCGTGGGACACCGGCGGCAATGGATGAACATTCTAAGGCCGGACAGGCATTCCGAAATATCGGTCGCCGATTGACCGGCGAGGATGTGCCTTTTATGTCGCTGGACGGCGGCGGCAGTATCCTCCAACGGTTCTTCCGCATGATCGGCGGCTCTTGACGTCCCGAAAGGAAAGCCTACGATGGGGAATCTGTTCGACAGGTTGCGAGGACGCCGAGATAGGGCTAAAAGCGGCCATGTGGCCAGGGAACGCTTACGCCTCATTCTGGTGCACGATAGGACTAATCTCTCGGAGGAACAGCTGGCCCAATTGCGGGATGAGATGATCGAGTTGATCTCGAAGTATGTGGATGTGGATAGGGATAATGTCGAAATATCGGTGGAGCGCCATCAGACGGAGAATTGGCTGGTGGCAAATATCCCCCTGCGCATAGACCGGGCCAGACGTGGCTAGGCTCGCCAGGTGCTAAGCTCGCCGCGTGCTGAAACACCCGGCTACCGCCGTAAAGTCCCTGCGGGACTCGCCCGCCGCGTGCTGAAGCACCCGGCTACCGCCGCAAAGTCCCTGACGGGACTCGCCCGCCGTGTGCTGAAGCACCCGGCTACCGCCGAGAAGCCCCTGGCGGGACTCGCCCGCCGTGTGCTGAAGCACCCGGCTACCGCCGCAAAGTCCCTCCGGGACTCCAGAGGCAGCCC
>JALXEW010000134.1 GCA_027069285.1 Ardenticatenia bacterium
GCCCACCCAGTCGGACAAAGCTATGCCCGGCCAGCGGCTCACCACGCCGCCATCTACCACCAAACGCCCGATCCAGTTCCGCCTCGATCCCCAATTCCAAAACCCTCACCCGATATGCGGGAGATGTATCCGCCTCGCCGGGGCTAATCCCCCGCGCCCGCATCCGACTCATTATCTTCCTCGCCCTCAGCCTTCAATCCGTTGATGACGCGCTCCACCAGCTCCGGCGTGATCGGGATTTTCCGTTCGCGCGCCAGCTTGCGCAGTCGCCGCATGGCTTCCTTCGGTATATCACCGTACTGGGCGATGAGGGCGGCCTCCTCGTCAAATGCGTCGGCGAACGAATCGGTATAGCCATCCGGCAACTCGGCCTCAATCGGCTCCGGCGCCGGCATACTCTCGGCCATGACGTGCAGGGTCTCCAGCAACTCCTCGCCGATCTTGCCCGCATCCCCAGCCGTAAGCGTGATAACCACGTCGCCCGGCGCCACGTTCGCCAGCAGGTGGTTCACGGCGCCGGTGAACGTTTCCACGCAAAGAGCCTTCTCACCCAACCTCTCCACCAGTTGCTCCGGCGTCACCCCAAGCGTATCCCGCTCGCGGGCGGCGTATACCGGCGTGACCAGAACCCGATCGGCACCGGAAAGCGCACCGGCGAAGTCATCCATCAGCGCCTTGAGGCGGCTGTACGTATGCGGCTGGAAGACCGCCCACACCCGTGCCTCCGGGAACCTATCCCGCACGGCGGAAAGCGTGGCGCGGATGGCAGTTGGATGATGGGCATAGTCGTCTATCACCACCACATCGTTGGCACGCCCTTTGATCTCAAATCTGCGCCCAACACCACTAAACGTCGAAAGCGCCTCCTCAACGAGGTTGAACGGGATGCCCAATGCATCCGTCGCGGCGAATATCGCCAATGCGTTCAAAACGTTATGGCGTCCGGGCACGATCAGCCTGGCCGAGCCTTGTAACTCTTTGCCGCGCACCACCAGGAAGTCGTAGCCACCGTCCCTGTTGAGCGCCAGGTCGGTAGCCCGCCACTCCGCCGCCTGACTCTCGATGCCATAAAGGGCAGCCTTCTTGCCCGATAAACGCCACGCCTGAGCCAATTGCAAGGCGGGGAGGCTATCAGCGCCCGCTACCAGCACCCCGCCTTCGACGATCTTCAGCACAAATTTGGCGAATTCCGATTGCACATCCTCCAGGGTGGGGAACATATCCGGGTGATCGTGCTCGATGCAGGTGATCACCGCCAGGTAAGGCTCCAATCCCAGGAACATGTGGTCATATTCGTCGGCCTCGATCACGAATAGTTCCCCGCCGCCGGCGCGCGCGTTCGCTTCCATATCACGCGGGACACCACCGATCACGTATCCGGGGTCAAGCCCGGCACGGGTCAGCACGTATGCCATCATGGCCGTGGTGGTCGTCTTGCCATGTGTGCCGGCAACGGCGATCACCTTTTTGCCCCGCAGTAACATCGGCAGGAATCCGTTCCGACGCAGCACCGGAATCCCGGCATCGAGCGCGGCCTTCACCTCCACGTTATCGGCGGGAATCGCCGATGAGGCCACTACCAGGTCGGCCCCGATCACGTTCCCAGCCTCATGGCCCTCGCGCACCTCGATCCCGCTCTCGATCAGCGCCTGGGCCAGCGGCCCAATCACCAGATCGGAGCCGGTGACACGGTATCCCATCTCATGTGCCACGCGGGCCAGGGCCGAAAGTCCCGTGCCCCCGACCCCTATGAAGTGAATATGTGCGCCAGTTTCCAGTTTCTCATTCATCAGATCATCACTATGATGACGAAAAGGAACAATACAACCACCAGCATCGGCAGCAGCACGCCGCTACTCAGCCACGCCGGCGGTAAATGCGGCACCAGTTGGCCGCTGGGCGAAAAAGGGTCCGGCGGCACCACGTAGCCCGGAAACGGGTATCCCAGCTGATCGGCGTACCACCATAGCGACCCGACTATCAGGTAGCCGTTGACCATGCCGATGATGAACCCCAATATCGCCTCCTGAAGCCCCTTCTGGAGCTTGCTAGACCATTTGCCGCCGGTGAACTCGTTTGCCATCCCCGGCGTCTGGTACGCGAAGAAGGTGACGATCACGAAGAATCCGGCCCTTAGTATGAATTCCTGCTGTGGGTCCATGTAATGAGCACCCGTCACCGGGTCTACAAACGCCCTCTCCCCGAATTGCTCCTCGGCAAATAGCGCCAGGACTACCCCGGCGGTCACTATGATCTCTTTGGCCCATCCCCGCATCATGCCGATCAGGCCAAAGAAGACGATCATGATCCAGAAGATGCTGGAGAGGGCGATCATGACGTACCGCTCCCCTCGGCCACTTCGATCAGCACACGCGCGATGTTACGGGCGCCATCAGGCCGCGCCAGATTCATCATGTTCTCCCTCATCCGTGCCAGCCGGGTCTGATCTGAAAGCAGGCCCCGAACTGTCGGCAGGAGCTTTTCGCCCAGCTCGGCGTCTTCCAGGATCAGCGCCGCGCCCCGATCCGCCAGATATTCGGCATTCACCTTCTGATAGCGCCATGCGTGCGGGTACGGCACCAGAACCGCCGGAAGCCCGAAGTATGGGAATTCACCCAACGTGCTGGCGCCTGCACGCGACACCACCAGGTCGGCGGCGGCAAGCGCCAGTCCCATCTCGTCATGCAGGTATTCAAACGCACGGTATTCATTGCGCTGCCAGCCGGTCAGTCGGGTCTCGCGATATTCCCGCACCCAGGGCCAATCCAGGCTGCCGGATATGTGTATCACCTGCACTCCGTCCCCTAAAAGCTCCGGCAATATCGCCGTCAGGGCCAGGTTCAGGCTTCTGGCGCCCCTGCTGCCGCCGAAAACCAGTAAAGTGGGCCTTTCCTCGTCCAGCCCAAAGAACTCGAGCGCCCGATCCCTGGTGGCCTCGACGACCTGGCGGCGTAACGGGTAGCCGGTGGCGGTGACCAGGCCGGGCCGGAAGTAGCGGGCGGTCTCCCCAACGGTCGCCGTGACTCTGACGGCTACCCTGCCCAGCAATTTCAAAGTCAGCGCCGGCTCTATATCCGGCACGAACGTCACAATCGGCACCCGAAGCCACCATCCGGCCTGCGCAATCGGCACCACGGCCCACCCTCCGGTCAGCAACATCACGTCGGGGCGCCATCGCCCAATCAGCCGCCAGGCCTCAAACAGGCCCCGCACCAGCTTGAACGCGCTGGAGATAAGCCGCAGTACGTTCACGCCGTGGATCGGGCCGGCGTGCACCGCCTCGAACGGTAACCCGGCTCGCTCCACCATATGGCGCTCCATGCCGCCGACGGTTCCCACGAATTTAAGCTCGGCGTCCGGCGCCTCAAGCCGCAACGCCTCTGCTACGGCCAGCGCGGGGTAGACGCCTCCGCCAGTCCCCCCGCCCGAAATCAATATCCGCACGTACCTTCCGCTCCGGTATAGCTCCTTTTGCTGCCTGCCGGGATATGCTCAACATCAGGCCGATCCCGGCCATCGAGACCACCAGCGACGAGCCGCCAAAGCTTATGAAAGGCAACGGCACGCCGGTGAACGGCAACGCGGCGGTCATAACGGCCACGTTCAGCAGCGCCTCGACCACCAACCAACAGGTGATCCCCGCCGCCAATAGCGCCCCAAAGGCATCCGGTGCCCTCCGCGCTATCGAAAAACCGCGTTGTGCCAGTACAACAAAAAGTAGCACAACTATGAAGCATCCCACAAGTCCAAGCTCCTCGCCGATGACGGCGAAGATGCTATCGGTATGCGGCGCGGGCAGGAACCCGAACTTCTGCCGCCCCTGCCCCAGGCCAACCCCAAACCAGCCGCCATTCAGGAATGCGATCACCGCCTGTTGCACGTGCCAGCTGGCCTGACGCAGGTCATTTATCGAGGCCAGGTAACTGGTCAACCGGGAATGAGCGTACTCCAGCTGCGTGCTGGACGTCCATACCACGGCCATCATCACCCCGCCACTGAGCAACAGCTGGAACACATCCGCGCCCGCCAGGAAAAACATCGCCACGGTCGTGACCAGGATCAGTAAAGCGGTGCTCAAATCCGGCTGCATCGCGATCAGGCTGACAACCACTCCCACCAGGATCGAGAACGGCAACAGGCCATAGCTCAGCCGCCTCAACTTCTTCTGCTTGGAGGCCAACCATGCAGCCATGTAGATTATCACCGCCAACTCCGCCGCCTCACCCGGCTGGATCGAGCCGCGATAGAACGCACGTCTGGCTCCGAATATCTCGTCGCCAACGGCCAATAGCACGATCAGGCCAACTATCACCAGGCCCATCATCGGCACCGAAAGCATCCGCCATCGGCGGTAGTCTATATAGGCCAGTAGCACCATGACCACCAGACCTATGACCACGTTGCGCACCTGCTGCCAGAATATGGTCAGCGGCGAGCCGTATTCCTGATAGCTCCAGTCGAATGTGGTGCTGAAGACCATCATCAGGCCGATGACCAGCAACGCGCTGACCACCAGGAGCAGATATACGTCCACCTGGACGTTGACGGCCTTGCGGTGCTCGGTCGGCAGCACGTCATCCGAGGCGTCCTGTTCGGCCTCGATCTCATCCAGGTCGATCAGCAGCTCCTCGACCTCTTCCCTTTCCGGCCATATCTCGATCTCATCCGGCATCACAACCCGCCTCGATAGCCTGCGATAAACGATGAGCGTAACATGATCCCAAATGCCAGTCCAAGCGATAAAAAGAGGAGTGGCAACCTCATTGCCGCATCGAACAGGTAGCTAAATAGCATCCAAAGTCCGGCGAACGAGACCAGCATTCCCGGCAAGCCCCCAAGTTTCCGTTGCTCCAGCCACTCCCAAGCCGGCAGCAGGATAAACCCGATCACCGCCCCGGACGCGAAGGACTTCAGGTCAAGCCTTAAGTCGGATAAAATCGCGTCCAGACTGATAAGCGGCTCATCCAATTTATCCAGATTGGCGAGCACATATACGACGAGAAGTATCAGTCCGGTCAGGCAACCCGGCCATCCGGCACCGTCATCATTCCTATACAAAATCGGCAGGGCGGCCACCAGCGCCATGATGGCCATTGGGAGTATTATCACCATTGCTCCGATTACAATATCCCTAATGTCCATGTGCAGTGCCTTGTATACCGGCCAAAGCCATGACCAGCTCTCGAAAGTGCCTGCCGCGCTCGGCAAAGTCGCGATATGCGTCAAAACTGGTCCCGCCTGGCGATAGCAACACCACTTCGCCCGGATGTGCCACCTCTGCCGCCCTTATCACCGCCGATTCCATATCATCGAACTCCTCGATGCCCTCCAGCATCCCGTCCGGAGCCATCGCCTGCGCCCTCCCCACCACATCGGCGATCATCGGGCCGGCCTCGCCAAAGCAGAGCAGGTACCGAACACGCTCCACGGTTAACTTCGCCATCTCATCCCAGGGCAGCTTCTTATCCCGCCCACCGGCGAGCAATACTATAGGCTCGTCAAAGCTGCGCAGCGCCGCCACCACACGTTCCGGGGCGGTGGCGATGCTATCGTTGACGTATTGAACGCCGTTCACCTCGGCCACCACCTCCAGCCGATGCTCCACGCCGGTGAAGCCCCGGATCGCCTCCCGCATCGCCTCGATCTCGATCCCGGCGGCCTGGGCAATCGCGCCTGCGGCCAGCACATTCAGGACGTTGTGATCGCCGCGCAGGAGTATCTCATCACGGCGGCAAAGTAGCCTTTCACGCCCGTCAAGCACCAGGATCAGGCGGTCCCCGTCCAGGTAGGCGCCGTTTTTCACCGGCCCCCTTGCGCTGAACCAATGCAGCCGCCCCCTCACCCGATCCCCCAGGCCCGCCGCAACGGGATCGATCTGTCGGACGTCTCGGCCGCCCTCCTGGCCGGGTCGGAGGGGCGCGCGATCGGCGTCTACCGGGAGGGGGACGACCTGCCCCCGGAGGGGAGGAGGGTGTTTCCGAAAGAGACGGGCCCTCCTTTGCGTTGGGATTCCATGGCTCCTCCCACCCGACAATCCCGCCTCCTGGCCCGAAAGATCGCCACCTGCGGCCGGTGCCCCCGGCTCGTCTCCTTCCTGGAGGAGACCCGGGCGAAGAAACCAGACTGGTGGAACCGGCCCGTGCCGGGCTTCGGCGATCCC
>JALXEW010000135.1 GCA_027069285.1 Ardenticatenia bacterium
TTGCTTGTGCTCCTTATGGCTGCCCTGGTCTACAGGCCGCTGCTGAACATGCTGGAAGAGCGCAAGCGCAAGATCGCCAAGGGCCTTGAGGATGCCCGCGTTGCCGCCGAGGCCCGTCAGAACGCCGAGGCCGAGGCCGAGAAAATATTGGAGGAAAAGCGGGCCGAAGCCCAGAAAATCATCGAAGACGCCATACGCAGGGCCAGAGAACTTGAGGAGCAGATCAAACAAGAGGCCCACTCCGAGGCAGAGCGCATCCGCGCGCAGGCCAAACTGGATGCCGAGGCCGAACGCAACCTGATCCTGGCCGACCTGCGCGGCCAGGTGGCCATGCTGGCCATTGCCGCCGCCCACAGGATCATCGGCGAGGCGATGGATGAGCGACGCCAGCAGGAACTGATCGCCGACTTCTTCTCCAAAGTGCCCGCCGATGTTAAAGAGCTGGGCAAAGTCGATAAAGTCGAAGTGGTCAGTGCGCTGCCCCTGACCGATGAGGAAAAGGAGCAAATCCGCAAAGAGATCCAGGCCGATGAGATCGAATTCAAAGTAGACCCATCCATACTCGGCGGCCTGAAGATACGTGCGGGCGATAAGGTTGTGGATGGCAGCTTCGCCAATCAGCTACGTGAATTAGCTATCCAGTTGCTCTCCACCGAATGATCGGTATTCTGAATTCGGGGACATCGGCAAAGGCATCCTGACGGTAAAATGCCGGTTGGCCATATACCGCCCGGATTCGATAGGGGCGCCCTTATGGCGCCCCTACCTCGTTTTTGGTTGTTCGTTCGGACAAGTTACTCAGCCGTCTTGACGTTGATCACCTGTGGCCGGACGTCTTCGGCCTTGGGGATCGTAATAGTCAACACCCCGTCCTTGAGCTTGGCCTCGGCCTTTTCCGCGATCACAGGGATGGGTATAGTCACCTGGCGGGAGAAAGCCCCAAAGCGACGTTCGCGTCTTATGAAATTCTCCTCTTCCACCTCCTCCTCGAACTCGCTCTTTCCCTTGATCGTCAGGACATCCCCGGTGATCGAAACATCCAGGTCCTCCGGCTTGACGCCGACCAGAGTCGCCTTGATCACCACGTCGGTTTTAGTTTCGTACATATCAATCGGCACCGGGACCGGCCCCCTGGGCAGAGGAATGCCCTCCTCGAAGATGGTATCTATGACATCCCGTACCGCATCTCGCACGGCCAAAAGGTCTCGGCGCGGATCCCAACGTACTTCCTTCGTCATAGCTCACACCCCCTTGCGAATTATAATCGCCTTTGGCCTTTCATGTATACCTAGTAAATTATACGATCCGTTTGGCATCTCGGTTGCGCCAATTCGGCCTAATCAGTTCCCAAAAGCGCCCTATCCAGAAAGCCGATCACCCGACTTTCGAACTCATCGGGTGCCACGGACAGATAGTCACCGTGGTGTGCTCCCGGAACGACCCACAATTCGGCATTCTCGCCGGCAAGCTCCAGCAGCGAGCGGCCCTGTGGCAGGGCACTTTCCTCGGAACCATATATCAGCAAAATAGGCCTGGGTGCTATTTCCCCTATAACGTCCATCGGGCTGACATCATCCAGCGTGTATCCGGTATCCAGCCGGTACGAAAGCCACGTCCCGGCCCTCATAAGCGCCGTGAACCACATATCATTGTATAGAGCATCCACCAGGCGGCGGTAACTGCCCTCGACCACTATCGCCCGTAACCGTGGCTCGGCAGCCGCCGCCATGATCACCGCCGCCCCTGCGGACGAGAACCCCAACGCCCCGATCCTATCCGGGTCCACCTCCGGCCTATCCTCGAGAACGGACATAGCGTCTACGAGATCATCCGCTTCCCCTCGTCCGAGCGTGATCAGTGACGAGGGATCGGCGCAGCATCTGGCATCGTAAAGCAGCACCCCGTACCCATGTCGCGCCAGCAACTCCGCCGTTGGGATAGAGGTCGGGGCAGACCCCCCAAGCGGGGGCGCTATTATGACGACCGCGCCGTTTTCCGATGGGATATATATCCCATCGTGTGTCAGGCCGGCGCGTGAGCGGAACCGGATAGTTATGGCTTGAACATCCGCATCCAGGCGTTCCGGCGCCACGGCGGACGTGCACGGAGATCGGGTGAGCGCGGATATGAGGCCCCAGCCCAGCGCGATGGGCAATATCACCATCGTCGTCAGGATGGCGAAAACAGCCTTTGGGACGAATTGCCTCCATCGTATAGGGCGGGGCGTGGTCATCTCATAACCTTCGCGGCCCACCTTCTCCGCCCAGGTCGCGCCTGGCCTCATCAGCCTTCTCCTTCAGAGCTTCGCCTTCCACATATCCGAGCGCCCGATAGAAATCAAGCCCCCAGTCGCGGGGCCGGATCACGACCGGCATCGGCACCGCGTGGCCCATGATAATGGCCTGCTGTTTGGTTTCCAGCCGGGCCAGAACCTCTCTTAGCGACGAGGCGCCGGATATACCCGTCAGCACCGCCTGTATATCCCGCTCGTTATCCAGCAAAGCCGTTATCCTCGTGCCGATCTGCGACATCACCTCCTCATCGATCGCGCTGGGACGCTGATCCACCACCAACAGCGTCACATTGTACTTACGCATCTCCCGCGCGATAGTGCCGAATATCGTCTGTCGGGCTATTTGTGGGTCCAGGAACTTATGTGCCTCCTCGATCGTGATCAACAACTGCGGTGGCTGCATCGAGCGATCCCCAAGCGAGCGCTCCATCTTCTCTACGTACATATCGTGTATACGTCGCGTCAGATAATTAGCCACCAGGATATATGCCTCAAGCGCGTTCCCATAACGTCCGAATTCTAACACCACACTCTTCTCTGCCTCGATGGCCGCGATCAGGCGATTGAGCGAATCGTCTGGCCTATCGGAATGTATGAACGGGAACCTCCTGAACCGTTCCAGTCGCCTCCGCAATGCGCTCAGCGAGCCGGTATGTACATTTAACCTCTCCAGCAAATCCTCGATCTCATCGGGTGTGGCGCTCAACGCCTTGATTATCCACTCATCCCCCCAATGGCGATGGAGTGCGTAGGCCGTATCCACCATCGAATCCGAGAGATCGAGCGTCAGGCGCAACATCGCCAGGTCCTCCGGCTCGATCTCGCGCAGGCTCAGCCTGATCTCACCGTCCACGCGAACATTACGTCGCTCCGACGATTCGCGGTCGAGCGTGAAGATCAAAACCCTATCGTCGAATAGCTGCTTGAGGCCCTTATCACGCCTGCCAAGCTCGTTTATCACCTCCCATCCGTAGTCGTTATGCATATCGAATATCAGGTTGACGGCGGCATTCTTCTCGATGATGCCCGAAATCAAGATGCGGGTCAGATAACTCTTGCCCGTGCCGCTTTTTCCGAAGATGCCCACCGAGCGTTCGACCAGGCGGCTCAGATTCAAATTCACGCGCGTATCCTCCAGCTCGATCGGGGAGCCGACGTGGAAATGCACCTCGTCCTCCTGGCCGAACACCGCGTTAACATCATCGGCGGTGGCCGCGAAAACATCGGTGAAATGCGAAGGCACGGTCTTGACAGGCCTGGCAGTCCCATCCTCCTCGATCACCAGCATCGGGGCCACATGCAGCACCCCATACGTGGCCGTGCCGGAGTAGACCTTTGCCATGAACGGATCGGAAAAATCCGGCGGCGATACCTGTATCTGCGGATTTGAGCTTTCCAGCGATATATCGGTGATCATGCCGAAGAAACGCTTATCCCTGCCCCTGATCACGACATATCGCCCGACCGCCATCTCCTCGATGGGCGTACCCAGTTCCATGCGGACGGCCAATCCCCTAGATAGCGAGCCGCCCACCACCACGCCGAGCCTTATTGGTGTTTCCCCTCTCGCCGGTTTAGTCGCCTCATCCGGTACCAGCGGGCCGCGTGGGAACCATTCGTCGAGGTTTTCGGCTTCGGCCTTATTCATGGCTCACCTCCTCCGGCTTTATCAGCCGCAGGATATTCTCCAATCGGCGCGGATCGTGATTCAGCAATCGTGCCAGCTCGCGACCCGCGTCGATCAGGAATTGCATCCGCGCGTCGGATTCTCGCACATCCGCCGCCACCCCCAGAGCTGCCGCCAAAAGGTCTTCCGAAGGCACATCCGGCGCGTTCAGCACCAGCCGGAAAAAACTCAACTCCCTGGTGAAAGCGATCACCTCGGCGTCGTCGCACATGAAGACCAGGTGCAGGCTTAGAGGGGGGCGTGGTGGCAACGAATGGTGCAGACCTCGCCCATCGCGATAACCCACATTCAGCACACTTATCTCCACCGGCACCATGCGGTTCACCCTCTGATCGTTCACCGTGGATTCTGGGACATCCTCGGCCAGCACCAACTGGCGTACCAGCGGATCATCGTCTATGCGGATGCCGTATATCAGTCCCAGGACGGTTTCCCCGCCCTCGGCCACCGTCACCCGCACAAAGCGCCCGAACGCCGTAGCTCCCAATCGGTTCACCCTGGTGCCGCATACGAACCCCGTAGTGCTTCCCCTTAGCACATATGCGATCGGTTGCGATTGCTCGCCCATACGATCTCCCTCGTCCCAAAGCCGTCTTGCGCGGCCTAAGCTATCGGCCCACCGGCGCGGGCCGCGCGTTTCTTCTCATCTTTAGCCGAACGTTCCGGCTCCAGCTTATACCTGCGCAGCGTCAACTCTATGAGATTCTCCAACTCGCGCTTCTCGTGGCGACCGACCACCGCCAACTCATCTGCGCGTGCCAGGAGATAGGGATAAGGCCGACCTCCCAGCTGGCCGCATTGCGTCAGCAGCATAGAGTGCACATGGCCCACGGCCTCCTTATCCATTGCCACCCACATCGGCACCTCCACCCTGGCCAGCCAGGGCTTGCCCGACCGGCTTACGTTGACGTAAAAGAACGCGATCTCCAGGTCGCCATTGCGAAGGCGGTAACTCTTATTTGCCGGTGACTGTTGTACGAACAAAGCAGTCCTCATTCCAGGCCCCAGCACATTGTTGAAGAGGAGGCGATCCGATAGGCCCTCCAACCTGCCGTTGGTCGTCAGCGCATTGGCCGTGATCTCATCCTCTGGCAGCGAAAGCAGATGCAGGAGCGAGACCACGAATCGGCTCCTGGGCCGGTCGGTATAGCCGACCGGCAACGCCCCGGCATCCCTCAATCGCTCCATAGCGGCCAGATAGCGCTCCAGGAGCCGCTTGCGTTCCTTATCGGATACCTCGGCCCCGGCCCAGAAGAGCAGAGGGCCATCGGCCAAAGCGATCAAAGGGCGGTTGCCGTCCCTATGCGACGTGGCCAGCTCGGCCAACTTCTCGATCTCCGCCACCGAACGGCGTGCGCTCACCACACCGCTTGCGATCACCTGGTGGCCTTCATCGAGCACGTCACCCTGGCCGTAAAACAGCCTCGGATCGGTGAACTGCTCCGGTGGGGCGGGGGAGCCATGTCTCAGCACCAGCCCTCCGACGTTGATCAGATAGTAGAGCACCGGCCCGTGCCTATCGGGATACACCTGCGAACCGTCGACCGCCATCAGAGTCGCCTCGGAAGGTGGCTCCGGCGCCTCGAACGTGGATGCCAGCGGCTCATCCAGTGCCCCGGCGCCACGGTAGCCCAGATTCCGGCTGCGCACCAATGCTATACGGGCGTTGATAAGCTCCCACTCCTCCGAGAACCTGGACAGCAGCTCACGCCCGTATTCTGCCAGCTCGCCCAACCTCCTGGCACGGGTGGCCACCTCACGTCCCATTTCATCCAGTTGCTCGATCAGTCTCTCGAATTCCAGCGTCACCCTTCAGATTCTCTCCTGAAGCGACTGTTTCCCTTCCTAAGCAGCTCAATTATAAGCTTATAGCCGCCGGGGAAAAAGCGGCCCAGGGCTTTTCAAAAGTCATACATATAGCAGGCAAACACCGGTGATTGGTGAGGGGAGAGATGAGTCTGCCGGAACGGCTCAGAAGGCAGCCACGCCGGGTGCCGCCGTGCCCTCTCCAGGCGACCCTTTCCATCGGTGATTAGTGCTCATTTCCGCCTCCGATCGCCATGTGCAAAAAGCGACATCCCGTGTATAAAGTGTAGTCGAAGGCGGTAGCCGGGCACTGGAAGTACCCGGCTACGGTTTGCAAAATCCCTGCGGGATTGGGGGCGCCATTCCC
>JALXEW010000136.1:0-769 GCA_027069285.1 Ardenticatenia bacterium
GGCCTGCACATGATCGTCATCAACCTGGAAGCGGAGTTGGAAGACAGGCGCATCTCCGGCAGCGTACAGGGTTGGATACAGGCCACGTTCCCCACCTTACAGAGATGCATCGAGCAAATGTACCGCGTGTCTCAGGACGAGTGATCTGGTAATATATCCACAGCAGGCGGCTTTACGACACGGAGGGAAAACCATGCGCAACCTCAAAGACGTGCAGGCCATGCTCGAAAAGATCGGCATCCCAGGCCGGGATGCTTACGATCTGCCCACTTCCGGCAAGACATTCCCGGATGGCGGCCACTATCGCATGGAGATCAGCGGCGTCGAGCGTCCACAGGTGCTGGAGGCGCTGATCGACGAGATGAATAAGCGCGGGATCGCGATCCATCGCCTGATCTCAACCGTGATGGGTTCGACTCTGCTGGATGACGCCGAGTTGCGGGACTTCGCACAGATGGCGCACGATGCCAGGCTGGAGGTCATCATCACACCCGGCCCGCGCTCCGGCTGGGATACCGGTCGCCAGCTGGTCACGCCGGAAGGTGGCTTCAGCGGGCTGCGCTACCGTGGCTCCGATCAGCTCAGCTACGTAGTCGCGGAGTACCTCCGATGTATAGACCTGGGCTTTCGCGGCTTCCTATGCATTGACGAGGGACTGCTATGGGTGGTCAACGAGCTTAAGAAGACCGGCGACATACCGGAAGACGTGGTTTTCAAAGTCTCGATCTACGCCGGTCACGCATCCGCAGCGGGCGCGAAGGTCCTGGAA
>JALXEW010000136.1:779-6138 GCA_027069285.1 Ardenticatenia bacterium
GGGCGACCTGAGCCTGCCGCAACTGGCAAGCATACGACAGGCAATAGACATCCCGATCGACCTGCACATCTACCTTTCGGAGAGCTTTGGCGGCTTTAACCGCTTCTATGAAGGGGCGGAGATGGCACGGGTCTGTTCCCCGGCCTATTTCAAGATCGAGCCAGGGGTCGCGTTGGCAGCGGGGGCCGGTGCGCTTTACAAGCCGTGGGTCGACCCCGGATTCCTGGCCTGGTTCGCACGCGAAAAAGTCAAGTACGCCCAGATCATACACGAGATGATCCAGGCCACCAACCCGGAGCTTAAGCTATCACCACAGGGTTCACCCGATCTGGCCATTCCGCAGCCGTGACCTGCCCGAGATCGCGCCTATTGCGTTCGCTAAAGGGGGCGCCAGGAGGCGCCCCCACAACATGTGACAAGGGGGAATTCACCGAGGACTATGACAACTTCGACGGAGCGGACATCTGAAGGGATTCTCGCCAGGCTGAGCGGCCTTATAAGCGAGCATCGCAACTTCATCGGCGGGCTGTGGCACGGGGCATTCCTGGCGTTGGGCATGGCACTCACGCAGCCGACCACGGTGATCGCGTCATTTGTTTCCGATCTGACCGGCTCAACGGTCTGGGTCGGCGGGCTTTCGACCGTGCTGACCGTCGCGTCGGCGATTCCGCAGATATTCGTCGCCAGGCTCATCGAGCCGCGCCGCCGCAAAATGCCGTACCTGATGCTGGCGATCTACCTGAGGGTGGCAAGCTGGGGCGCATTGGCCTGGCTGGTACACTCAATTGGCGCCAGCAAGCCAGACCTGCTGGCCTGGGTGCTCGTGGGCCTGCTGGCGGTGTTCTATGCCGGCGGCGGGCTTGGTGGCGTGCCCTACATGCACATAATCGGCAAGGTGATACCACCTAACAGACGCGGGGCCTTCTTTGGCGGCAGGCAGATATTGGCCGGGCCGCTCTCGGTAGGCGCGGCGCTGGCCGCACGTCAAGTGTTGACGGACGTGGGGTATCCCGATAACTATGCCCTGCTCTTCGGACTGGCGGCAGCGGGATTGGCCATAGCGTCGCTGGGCTTCTGGGCCATACGGGAGCCGCCGGATGAGACCACTTACGCACGCCCCAAGCCCTGGCGCGAGTATATATCCCAGGTGGTCGGAGCGACTCTACGCATCCGCGACCTGGTGATCGTGCAGATATTGACCGGCTTCAGCCTGATGGCGATGCCATTCTACGTGGTATATGCCCGTGATATGCTCGGCGCACCGGTCGAGGCAACCGGATGGTATCTGCTGACACAAGTGGTCGGCGGTGTGATATTCAACGTGGTGTGGGCAAGGCTGGTGGATCGATTCGGCAGCCGGGTGATGCTGGCGGTTTGCGCCACCATCTCCACGATGGCTCCGATCTTGGCCGTGCTGCTCTCCGGCCTCGGCTGGCTCGGCCTTTTGCCCACCTTCTTCCTGATCGGAGCCGCTCTGGACGGACGTAGGGTCGGCTTCTACACAGGTCTCCTGGAGCTGGCGCCGGAGGTGGAACGCCCCACCTATTCGGCGCTCAACGAAGTGCTGGCAACGCCTATCGCCTTTCTACCACTCCTGGCCGGCGTGCTCCTGCAAAGCGTGCCCTACCACGCATTATTCCTGGGCGTGGCAGTCTTCATCGCGACCGGCGCACTTTGGACACGGAGAATCCCACAGGTCATCCGCAAGTAAGGAAACGGTCGGGACCGGGCAGGTCCCGACCGTGAATCGTCACCGCGAGGCGTTCTCTTACTTGGATGTAGTCTGCGAGCACTCGACCGTCAAGGCATACGAGCCACTCGAATCGAGGCCCATCGGGAACGCGGCGACCTCAAACCAATATGTGCCGGGGAACTCTAACGGTATCTGCGCCGGCCAATTGGCCTCGCTCCCGTCGTACCAGAATAGCACCCCTTCCCCGTCCGGCCTTTCGAACGCGAATACGACAACGTTGCCACCACCGGTCGCCTGGTAGTCGAAGCTCACCCAGATGGAGTCGGTTCCCATCGGGCGGGGGAATTGCCAGGTGTCCACCTGGAACGGCCCCAGGTTGCCCCGGACGGTTTGTCCGCACCCAAGCGTGCCGCCGCCACCGCCTATCGGGGTAGGCCGGAGGTCGCCGGATAGGAGCGTCAGGTTATACGGCCCCCACGAGGTGGTGTTATAGGCCCGCACGGCGATCGTGTACTGCCCGGTGACCGGGAGCTGGTAGCCCTGGATGAGCGAGTTGAAGAATACACCGCCGTCATCGTTTTCGATCAGGAGTCTGCCATCCGGCCCGTAAAGCTCCAGGTAAGTATCCAGCCATGCATCACCACTGGCCGCCTCGAGGGATATGGTGATCACCGTGCCGGCCTCACCTTCAAAAGTCCACCTATCGATCTGCCCACTGATGTAGCCGCTGACGGTCTGCCCGAACTGGATAGTCCCCTGCTGACTTGTCGTCAGAGGCGGAGTGGGCGTAGGCACCGACACGGCCCCCTCGGCTCCGATCAAGTCCAGGGTGTACACGCCGCCGCTGGAATCGCCATACGACCGGGCGATTATGGTATACATGCCGGTCACGGGCAATACAAATCCCTCGATCAACGAGTTAAGGCCACTCCCACCGTCATCGTCCTCGGCCAGCGTGGAGCCATCCGGCCCCCGAAGCTCCAGGTATGTATCCAGGTCAGTATCCTCAGCGGTCATGGCTATGGTGACTATTTGCCCGGCCTCGCCATAGAAGGTCCAGGTGTCACGCTGGCCGACCGGCAGGTCGCCGCGCACCGATTCGCCGATCGCGATCTGGCCGCCGCCGACCACAGGCGTTGGTGGCGGGGTAGCCTGGGTCAGGGTGAGCACGTAGGCGCCGGTACTCCGCAGCCTGTATCCGCGCACTTCGATTCTATACTGGCCGGTAGCCGGCAACACGAATGTATCCAGCATGGCGTTATAGCCATCGCCGCCGTCGTCGTCGAACGCGACCAGGCTCCCATCCGGCCCGTACACCTCGATGACCGGATCGAATTCGGAGCCATCGGCCATGACGGAAAGCGAGATCGCGCTCCCGGCCTCACCGGTATAAACGTAAATATCCACCTGGCCCGGCACGACGATATTCCCGCGCACCGTATCGCCCAGGTTCAACGGAGTCGGGGTAGCCTGCGATGGTGGGGATTGCGGGCTACCGGCGTCAACCCCGACGGCGGAAAGGATCACGTAGCCAAAAGCTAAGGCCGCCGCGATGAACAAGTAAGCATACCTTCTCAACACCATATCACCCCCTGATATATTTATATCACAAGAACACATAACTGGGATTCCAGCACAAATTCCCCGTTTTTACAAACGCGCGGCAGGGGATTTACTTAGCGATCTGCCCCGCGTGGAGGCCACCCTGGATCTAAAGCCGGCACTACGGCCTGGGCACATCCGGCGGCAGCGGCACTTCTTCCGGTGGGGCCTCGCAGTATTCCGGTATCTCCGCAGAGACTTCCGGGTTCAGTTCCCGCATATCGAACTCCAGCGAGACGTGGCCGGCGGCCTGCGAACGCTTCCCGCCAAAGCCGCCTTCGATGCCGTAGAAGTTACCGGTTGCCTCGACCGTTAGCTTAATCGTATATCCGCCCTCGACCGCACGCCAGAGGTCAATTGTGGCGCCGACCATTTCGCCGCCCGCGTAATTTTCCCGCCTGTAATGTTGGCACAGCACGCCGTTGACCCATTCGTCAGGTGTCACCCGTTCCAGCTCCGGGAACATATCCGGATGTATGAATCTGGCCGGGTCTACCAAAACATCCTCAAAGGAGCCGGGTATGCCGGGAGATTCGGCACATTCCACAGGCACCCCACCGCTGACGGCGAACGTATATACGGTATCCTCGGTTGAAAGGAGGCGAAATTCCCGCGAGGTCGGCTCCTCGCGACCACGTGTGACCATCCCGTCAACCTGCACCAGCAACGGGTCACGCCGCGCGATGGAGCGCATTTCCCAGGTGATATAGGCCGGGACGCCGTCAAGCGTGCCTTCCAGGGTAACACGCAGAAATGCGCTGTAACTCTCCAGGTCGCCCAGCTCGACACCCTCGAACTGTATGGTTGGCGGCCCTTCACTGATCGTGGTTTGGCCGCCACACCCGAACGTCAGGAGCACCACTGCCACCAAAATCAAAGCTGTCAGCTGCTTCAACATCCCCTCCTGGCGTATCCGCTCAGAATCCCAATAGGGGCGCCCCGATAGGCGCCCCTACGAACATCGTTTTGTCAGCTTCGGTTACGCCGCCCAACTCTACGCTTCGCCGCAGAGCTCGAGCAGCCGCTCCCAGCGGCGATCGACCTCGGCCTGGAGTTCCTCGATCACGTGGCGGTTCTCTGGCTTGAACAGGTGGCGGAACCGACCCTCGGTCTCCAGCCATGCCTCGATCGGTAGTTTCTTGCGCGGCTTATAGTTGAGCTTCCAGACGCCGTTTTCGACTTCGAATAGCGGCCAGAAGCACGTTTCCACGGCCATCTTGGCCGCCTCGATGGCGTCATCGGTGCCGATGCGCCAGCCGCGATTGCACGGCGAATACACGTTCAGGAATGCCGGGCCGTCGGCCTCAACGCCTTTGCGGGCCTTAGTCATAAGGTCCTTCCACCTGTGTGGCGAGGCCTGGGCCACGTATGGGATGTTATGGGCCGCCGCGATCGCGGTCAAGTCCTTGCGGAACTGCGGCTTGCCCGGAATGACCGTCCCGGCGGGGCTTGTGGTAGTTGCCGCGCCATGCGGGGTAGCCCCAGAGCGCTGGATGCCGGTGTTCATATAGCCCTGGTTATCGTAGCAAATGTACATGAACTTATGGCCGCGCTCCATAGCGCCGGAAAGCGCCTGCAGGCCGATGTCATAAGTGCCGCCATCGCCGCCGATCGCCAGGAACTTAACGTTCCTATCCTCGATCTTCCCCTGCTTGACCAGGGAGCGGTACATCGCCTCGACCCCGGCGATGGTAGAGGCGGCGTTCTCGAACGCGCTGTGTATCCACGGTACGCGCCACGCGGTATACGGATAGATCGTGGTCGCCACTTCCAGGCATCCGGTTGCGTTGGCGATGACCACCGGCTCGTCTATGGCCATCAATATCTGGCGGACGACTATCGAGGCCGCGCAACCGGCACAAAGCCTATGGCCGGGTCCGAGCCTATCGGGACGGGCCGAAAGGGCCTTCGGTGTCAGTTTGGTTCGCTCTACCGTTGCCATCACCTCACCTCCTATTTCCGTCCGTTCGGGCCGGATAGCGCGACCTCTTCGCCGCGCACGCCTACGTACTTAACCGGGTGCTCGATCCCGTTTTCGGCCACGTGGGCGATGTCCCACAGGAT
>JALXEW010000137.1 GCA_027069285.1 Ardenticatenia bacterium
CCATAGGGGTGTGCGTCGGCGGAGCACCGGCGGGGAGTCCTGTGGGCGTGATCAGCCATACCGAGATGACTCCGCCGGGCGTGGATGTGGCGAATTCCGCCGGGGTATCGGTCGGAGCCGGGCCTTCCTGCCAGACGGATGCAGTGCCTGCGCAGGCCAGGCTCATCAGGGCCAGGAGTACCAGTGGCGCCATGCTTAACCGGATGCGCCACAAACCGCCTCCCGGTGCCCGGCACCGGCAGGCATCCGCAGGATCGCGCCGCATAGCCCCCCTCATAGCGACGCCGGGCACATCATCCGGCCTTGAAGACCCGGCTCCGAGAGACATCTCAATCCCTGCAATATAGTTTCATAACGGACTCGCGGGTCAGGGTGGTCAGGCCCATCGCCTCACGCGCCGCCGCGACGACTTCCTGTGCTATCGGCCTGGCCCTGGCAGCGCCCGCCCTCAGGATGTCTATTATATCATCAGGTCGGTCTTCCAGGAATTTGCGGCGTTTGCGCATCGGCTCCAGGAATTCGTTGATGGCGGCTGCGAGTTTTTGTTTGACTTCCACATCGCCCACGCGCCCCTTCCGATAGCGTTCCTTGAGGTCTTCGACTTCCTCTTTGTTGGGATTGAAGACGTCGTGATAAATAAAAACCGGGTTGCCTTCGACCGTACCGGGGTCGGTTGCGCGGATGCGCTTGGGGTCGGTATACATCCTCCACACTTTCTGGCGGACGGTTTCGGGATCGTCGTCCAGATAGATGGCATTGCCCAGGCTTTTGCTCATTTTGGCCCGCCCGTCGATGCCGACCAGGGTGGGAACGTCGCCGATCATGGCCTGCGGCAGGGTAAAGACCTCGCCGAAGGTGTCGTTGAATCGACGGGCTATCTCGCGCGTCAACTCGACATGGCTTTCCTGGTCCTTGCCGACCGGAACCAGTTCCCCCCGCACGATCAGTATGTCCGCCGCCTGCAAAACCGGGTAGTTCAGCAACCCAGATGATGCCTGCTCGATCTGCTGGGTGCGCATCACCTCTTTAAGCGTGGGGATGCGTTGCAGGCGCGGGACGGTGACCAGCATGGAGAAGAGCAGGGTCAGTTCGGCGGTTTCGGGTATGTCGGACTGGACGTAGATGGTCACTTTATCGGGGTCTATCCCTGCGGCGTAATTGCCCAGGACGACTTCTTTGATGCTCTCGCGGCTTTCCAGTACCTTCTCTTTGGTCGGCTTGGTGGTGAGCATGTGATAATCGGCTATCACCAGAAAGGTATCGTACTCATCTTGCAGCCTGACCCGATTGGCAAGCGTGCCGACGTAGTGACCCAGGTGAAGTTTGCCGGTGGGCCTATCACCCGTGAGAATGCGCCCCTTTTTCTCGCTCATTCGGTTCCCTCCGCATGTGACGAAGTTGCCGTCCAATTGTAAGCAAAAGCGCCCGTCCCGATGGGGACGAGCGCATATTATGCGTGCCCGTGGTGCCACCCCGCTTAGGCCGTGGGCATAAGGCCACGACCTCACTCGTTGGCCCTTTAACGGGGGCAACCGGCGTGAGCTACTACCGGTTGGGGTTCGCCCACGCAGCTCCCCGGCCCACTCCGCGCCGCGTGCGGGCCGCCCTTGCAGCCTGGGGGACGGCTCTCTGTCCCGCCGTTTGAGCGCGTACTTTCCGGTTCGCAGCCGTTGACGGTATGCGATTTGGCAGGTGCATAGTATCAATTTTCG
>JALXEW010000138.1 GCA_027069285.1 Ardenticatenia bacterium
TGAGGGGGCGCCATTCCCCGCGCTCAAGGTCATCCGGTGAGGTGAGCAGTCCTGTAAGGACTTGTCGGAACGTGGCCGGGTACTTCAGTACGCGGCCCACACCCGCTCAGGCGGTAGCCGGGCACCGGAAGTACCCGGCTACGGTTTGCAAAATCCCTACGGGATTGGGGGCGCCATTCCCCGCGCTCAAGGTCATCTCCGTGAGGTGAACAGTCCTGTAAGGACTTGTCGGGGAGTGGCCGGGTACTTCAGTACGCGGCCACACCCGCTCTGGCGGGGTTGCAACACGGTATGGTAGGGGCGCAACATGTTGTGTCCCTACAGCGGGATTGGAATATGATATGGTAATATGGTAAGGGCACGGCATTGCCGTGCCCTTACTTGTGAATTGACAGGAGATGATCTGGCAATGGATAGTGGAAGGAACGAGTGACTATGGCGGGGTTGAGTAGGAGAGACGCTGCGTGTCGCGCTGCTCTGGCATTGCAGCCTGAGTTGGCGTATGATGAGAAACGTCTTGAAGCCGCTGTGGATGCACTTTTGGCGCTATGTGAGTACTATGAGCGCAGGATGACGCGAAGGCGTACTCCGCGTGGAAATCGAGAATCCCGCTCAGGCGAGATTGAAACGGCGTGACGACCGGCGGGGCCGTGACGAGAGGAGGCCGCCACAGTAGAAATAGAGAGTTCCGCTCAGGTGGGGTTGAAACAACATTTACCCATCGCCATCGTCGGCCATCCGGGCCAGGGCTTCCCGTACTGCGGGGGGCACCACATTCGGTGGCACCGCGTCAAACTGTGCCAGGTGGCGCACCATCGTGGAGCTGAGGTAAAGGTACTCGGTCCTGGCCGTGAAGAACACGGTCGTTATCTCCGGTGCCAGTATCCGGTTGAAGATCACCTGCTGGAACTCGTATTCGAAATCCGAAAGCATCCGCAGACCGCGTACCAGGAACCTGGCGCCCTTGCTCCTGGCGTATTCAACCGTCAGGCCGTCGAAGCTATCCACTTCAACGTTAGGCAGGTGTGATACCGCTTCCCTGAGCATTTCCAGGCGTTGTTCCAGGGGGAACATCGGCTTTTTAGAGGGATTCACCCCGACGGCTACTATTACCCGGTCGAACAGTGCTGCCGCCTGCTCTATAATATCCACGTGCCCGACCGTGACCGGGTCATAAGTGCCGGGGCAGACTGCGATACGCTCCGGTGTTTTTGTCATATCACGCCCCTATTGTGGCGAGGGATAGAATGGGATACCGGTTGTCTCGGAAATGGTATCTCCCCACTGCCGTGGGTTACTCACCTGGACGGCCAACGCATCTGCGATCAGCCCGTCGCTATAGGCGATCAGGAGTGCCGGACGGCGATTCGTGGCGCCCTCCCAATCGGGCCGTATTTCCACTCGCAGCAATGTCGTCAGCGGGATGACATATTCATCTCGCGACTTCCTCAGGTGTATGAATCGGATGTCGTTACCGGTCAGGCCCAGTGCGCCGGGGCCGGGTGGTGCCGCCTGCCCGGAGCGATGGCCCAGGTATCTAGCCGGGGCCGGGCCGAGCAGGAAGCTCAGCTCCTCCCATTCGGGTACTTTCGGCTGTTTATGTCTTCTGATAGTGCTCACCCTGATCAGTAGCAGTATCAGTGCCAGTATTAATAATGGTAGTAAAACCGGGAGTGTTTCGTAAAGATTATCGTAGTTTAGCTCCAGGCCCATTGTCTATAACTCGTAACTGCCGCCGGGGTCCAGCACCACCACCGTCGCGCTGGTCATGTTATGTACTTTTTGCGCCCAGGCGCTGGGGTCTTGTGCGATCACGTCGAACGTATTGTAATGAATCGGCATCACGACCTCCGGCTGTATCAACTCGACTGCCCTGAGCGCGTCATCCGGCCCCATCGTAAAGTAGTCCCCGATGGGCAGCAATGCCATCGTGATGCCCTCCTCGCCGATAAGCTTCATATCCATGAACAGCGACGTATCGCCGGCGAAGTACAACTTACGCCCGTCCTTTGTGGAGACTATGATGCCGTTTGGTTGACCGCCGTATGTGCCGTCCGGGAGTTCCGAGCTATGGAAGGCAATCGTCAGCTTCACGCGCCCGAAGTCAGTTGCGACGCTCCCGCCGGTATTAAGGCCCTCGACGTTATGCACTCCCTGATTGCGGAACCACTTGCCGATCTCGTTATTGGCGATCACTGTGGCGCCGGTTCGCCTGGCGATTTTCACCGAATCCCCAACGTGATCGCCATGTCCGTGGGTGATCAGGATATAATCGGCTTCCAGATCGCCTGGACTGAGCGGCGCCAACGGGTTACCGATGAGGAACGGGTCCACCAACACTTTAACCCCGTCTATATCCAGGCTGAAACCGGCATGGCTTAGCCATGTGATCTTGATGGACATGCTCAACCTCCTTGACAGAGAGTGGGCGGAATTCGCGAAACCGCCGACCTGGTTGCGAGTTGGCCGTCGCTGTCGGGAGTATAGAAGAGAGATGGCTCGATGTCAATTTTGACAATCCCCACACCGAGGGTATCCTCTCTCAGACCTTGCTATCTGGGTAGGAGTCGGTAACGTGTCGGAAAGGCCGGTAGTGGCCCTGGTACCCGGGTTATTGCCGCTCGCATCTGGGGTCGGGATCGGCGCCGTTTTCGGGCGGGCCACGCATGGCTCGCCGCTCCAGATGTCGGTGCTGAGCGTGGTTGGTGGCCTGGTGGCCGTATTGATCTGGGTGAGAGCCGGCGGATTGGAAACGTCCGGGAGGGGTGGTGCCGGGGCGGCTATGGACTTTTTGCCCGGTTTCCTGACCCTGGCCGAGCTTTTGAGCGGGCCGGCGGAGCCGATCAGGGCCTGGGCCGTTGGAATCGGGGCTGTTTTACTGATCGTTGCCTTTCTGCTCAGGCGTCGGTTTGGCATGGTGGATGCCTGGTTGGCAAGATGGGGGGCGTTATTGGCCGGGGCCGTGGCGTTATCCGTGTACGGGGCCTCGCTCAGCCCGGAGCCGGGGCCGGATTCTGTGGTATTGCCGATGCTGGACCGGGCCGATCCCGTCAGCCCATTGCACGCGCTGATGGGGCAGGTGATCATGCTTTTCGCGGGCGACGGGATTAGTGGGCAGAATTTCACATCGGCTTTACCGGCTGCGCTGGCGGTGATCATAGTCGCCGTGACCGTATCCAGGCTGCGGATGGGGCGGCTACTGGGCGTGCTGGTGGCCCTGGCATTTGCGTTTTCGCCGGATTTTTGGAAGGCTGCCACCCGGGCCGGGTATGCGACCGTCACTGCCGCGTTAGTGGCTGCTATCCTGGCGATGTCCCTCGATGCGTTATATACAACAGACCCGATCGAGAGGTCGCCCACCGGCGATGCGGAGCCGGTCAAGACCCCGCGCAGGATGCCGGTTGAGATGGTATGGGGAATGGCCTTTATATTCGGGCTTGGGATTTCCCACAGTCCGACCGTTTTGCCGATCGCTCCGGCGCTGATATTGGCCGTGGCCCTTTCCAGGCCGAGGATGAAGTTGACTCAGTGGGTGATCACGGCGGTGGTTTTCGGGATGGGCCTGCTGCCTATGGTAGCCGTATCAGGTGCGGGGGTGAGCGTGCGAGACGTGGAGTTCGGGCAGTTCTTCGGGGATTTATTGAGGCCGGATGCATGGCGGGATACGGATAGGTGGCTTGCGCTGGGTGACGTTGTGCTGCGGCAGTACGGGGTTGCGGGCGCGGTTCTGGCCGTGATTGGGATGGCTCGTCTGGCGAGGTGGTACCCGCGCATCGGCCCGGTGACTTTGCTGGCCTACTGTGCGTATGGGCTGTACGGCCTGGGCGGTGGGGCAGATGTTGCGGATTCCCTGATCCCGATGCACATCGTACAGGCGATATGGGTGGCGTATGCCGTGCACGCCATCGGGCAATGGCTGGCCAAATATCTGCCGCCTGCGCGTGGGATCGGGTACGTGCTGGTACACACCGCGTTCGCGCTGTTGCCGATCTACATGGTCTGGGCGAATTGGCCGCGTTGGTGAGGTTATGGAGACCCGCTTTCGAGAGGAACAGCGAGAGGTTTTGAGATACGAGGGCGGGCGCCTGGCGATAGGGGCGGTGCCCGGCAGCGGGAAGACGTTTATCCTGGCCCATCTGGCGGCGGGGCTTGTTATGCGTCTCAGCCGTGAGGCATCCGGCCCCGGCGATGACCGCGAGGTGCTGGTGGTCACACTGGTCAACTCGGCGGTCAACAGTGTCCGCAGCCGGATCGCTTCGATCATCAGGCAGGAGCGGGGCCTGTTGCCGTACCTGGGTTACCGGGTGCGGACTCTGCACGGGCTGGCCCACGATATTGTGCGCGAGCGCCCTGGTTTGGTGGGCCTTTCGGAGGATTTCGGCATTCTTGATGAGCGTGTATCTGCTGCGATCCTGCGTGATGTGGTGGAAAATTGGCTGCGCAGGCACGGGGACATGTTGCTGGGGTACCTGCACCCCGATGTTTTGGAAAGTGAGGCCAAGCTCCGCCATGCCAGGTACCGGAGCCTGCCGGATTTGGCGCTGAGCGTTGCCGCCAGGTTCGTAGGCCAGGCCAAAGACCTGGGCCTCACCCCCGATGGGCTTGGCGATCTGCTTTCCGGGACGAAGGCGCCGCCGCCGCTTATAGTGTTTGGCGTGGATGTTTATCGGGCCTATCAGCGGAGCTTATCGGCGCGGGGCGCAGTTGACTTTGACGATCTGGTGCGGCTGGCGCTCAGCGCGTTGGAGCGCGATCCCGATTATCTGGAGCGACTTCGGCATCGGTGGCCCTACGTGCTTGAGGATGAGGCCCAGGATTCCAGCATGATGCAGAATAAGATGCTGGAGTTGCTGACCGGTGGGCGTAACTGGGTTCGCGTAGGCGATCCCAATCAGGCCATTTATACCACCTTCACAACGGCCAACCCGGAGTTCTTGCGCGATTTCATGGGCCGCGAGGGGGTCAGGACGCAACCATTGACGGTTTCCGGTCGCTCGGCCAGGCCGATCATAGATATGGCGAATGCATTGGTGAATTGGACGTGCGAAAGCCACCCGGTGCGGGAGTTACGCGATGCGTTCTATCCACAGATGATACGACCGGCCCCTCCCGGCGACCCACAACCGAATCCGCCGGACGATGAGGCGTTTGTCTTCATTCACTACGGGCCGGGTGAGAAGATCACGCCGGAACGTGAGCTGCAATTGGTGGCGGATTCGCTGAAAAGGTGGGTGCCGCGAAACCCGGATAAGACCGTGGCGGTACTTGTGCCGGAAAACAACCGGGGTTACCAATTGACCGATCTGCTGCGAAAGCGAGGGGTCCCATACGAGGAGTTGCTGCGCAGCACGACGGCAACCCGTCAGGCCGCATCTGATCTGTATACGGTGCTTTCGTATCTGGCCAGGCCGACCGATGCGAGGAAGTTATCCGCAGTATATCGTGATATTTGGCTCCCACGCCATCCGTTGGGCGGTGATGACGCACAGGTCAGGCAGGTTGCGAAGGACATAGGCCGTTGCCGTCGTGTGGAGGATTTCCTGTGGCCCAGGCCGGATTCCGATTGGCTGGCCGATTACGTTACCGCGCGAGGTGACCTCGATCCCGTCATCGTAGACGATCTGGATGCCTTCCGGGCGCAGGTACGCATCTGGCTTTCGGCGACCGGCTTGCCGATAGACCAGCTTATCCTGTCGATCTCGCCGGATCTGTTCACCGAGCCGGCGGATTTGGCGCTGGCCCATAAGATAGCCGTTGTGTTACGGGGAATGGCGGCTCAACGTCCGGAGATGGGATTGGCCGGCTTTTGCGAGGAATTGCGCATCATCGCCAATAACGAGCGCAAGTTCCTGGGCTTTGGCCAGGCCGATACCGGCTACGAGCCTACTCCCGGCCTGGTGACCGTGGCGACTATGCACGCGGCCAAAGGCCTGGAGTGGGATAGGGTTTACCTGATGTCGGTCAATACCTATAGCTTCCCATCCGGCAGGCTGGAGGATAAGTACCGGGGCGAACCCTGGTTTATCCGCGATGAGCTGAATCTTGAAGCCGAGGCCCTGGAACAATTGGAAGCGCTTGTGAATCGGCGGCGATATGTTGAGGGGGAAGCGTCGAAGCGGGCGAGGATCGCCTTTGCCGCCGAGAGGCTACGGCTGCTATACGTGGGGATCACCAGGGCGCGTCGCGAACTGATCATCACGTGGAACATGGGCCGCTATTGGGATAGTGGCCAGGTCAATCGCCCCGCAGAGGCATTGATCGCTTTATGGGAGATGGGGTATGGCAGGGCCGGCCCGTCTGCCCGCTGACGGCTCATGGGAGCCGGATGTTGAGGTCTGGTCTGCGATCCGGCCTCGCATCGCGTGAAGATGTTCCATGCATATCCAGATCGCCCGCCGGGGCCGTGGCAGGTTGGGATGCCTGTTTTACGATCCCTTAGATGGTCTCACCTCCTCTCCGGCATCCGGATTCTCACGCAGGGCGTCGAGGAAACTCTGGAGTATGACTGCGGCGGCGGCATCGTCCGCGTGTGGGCGGGAGCGCCCGGCTTCGTGTAGTAATGCCTCCGCCTCAAAGGTCGAGAAGCTCTCGTCCCAAAGTCGAACCGGTATATCGAGCGCCGTTGCCAGGTGTTGTGCCCAATTTCGCGCTGCGCGGGCCTGCCGCCCCTCGGTTCCGTCATCCAGGAGCGGAAGGCCGACGACTATGCCGACGACATCGTATTCCTCTGCGATGTGGGCCAGCTTCTCGAAATCCTCGGCCTTCGAGCGGCGGTCGATCACCGTCAGCGGACGTGCGAGCAGGCCGGATGGGTCGCTTATGGCGACTCCCAGCCGTTTCAGCCCGTGGTCGATCCCAAGCCAGCGTCCCATACCGGACTACCCAGGCCGTTATAGCGGCACGGTCTGTACGTCTATACGTATCGGCAGGAGCGGCATACGGCCCAGCCAGGGCAGCAATAGCTCGATCCTGGCCGGTTCGCGCAGCGGGATGGTGGTGTTCAGCCATTCCAGCGCCCGGTCAACCGGTGCCCCGGCCACCGATTGCCGCACCCAATCGGGGTCTATCTCGGCCACCACGACGCCGGAACACGACATCAGGAATGTGACACGCCTTTCGGCATCCACGCCGGTGATCTGGCCACGCTCAAAGCTCAGGGTGGATTGATCGATGCGGTAGCCCGGTGGCACTCGTTCGCCCAGGCCGGCGAAGGCTACCTGCCGGGCCGGTTGCTCGTCAACCACCACCCCCTGGACTACCACGCGCATGTTCAGGCTGACGTTTTCCGCCGGTTCGCCAACCTGTGCGCTATAGACCTCATCGCGGATCAGCACGACTCGCAGCGAATCGGCCACCAGGAACTCGGTTGGGCCGAGCCAATCGGGTGTTGACATCTCGGCAAAGGCCCGTTGTTGCAGCTGTTGCAGGACTACTGAGTAGAGCCTATCCAGGTCCTCCTGGGTGACGGCGGGGGCTTCGATTGTCCCTCCGCCGGATGTGGGTTCCAGGTTTATGACGCCGACCTGGAGCGCAAGTGGCCCCTCGACCCGGTTGATGAGCCTGGCTTCGACGTTGCCAACCGGTCCGGCGAATTCGTCCAACGCCTCGATGGGCACTTCGACGCTGGCATTAAGTTCGCCCGGTAGCGTGGCTGCCTCGGTAGTTCGGAATCTGACCGGGGTGGCGGCGCTTGTCCTCACCACAGTCCCGACCGGTATCTCGACCGGCTCGGCGATCCGGTTGAAAAAGATCACGGTGCCGGTCGCCTTTGTGCCCGGCACATCGGTCCGACCGGTTGTGGGCATGGTAGTGCTCCACTCCAGCTCTATGCCGATGATGCGGGCCGGGATCACCCCGGCATCCAGGTCTACGTACCCGGCTTCCGGATCGGCGGTGACCTGGGTGGTGACGGTGACCGGGTCTATGGCCGGGGCCAGGTAAACGGTGGCGCCCGGCACTACAACATATGCTCCGACCAGCAGCACCACCACCACTCCGACGAATATGGCCCAGTTCAGCGCCCGCTTGACTGCCAGGAATTCCGGGGGCAGGGCCACGGTCGGCTTTGGGGGCGGTGTGGGCTTTGGCTTCTCCCTGGGCGGTGTCTTGGGGATGGTTCTGCGCGATGATTTACGGGTGCGCCATCGGCGTTTTTTAATATCTGCCAGGCCGGGGAAGGCCGGGATGCTCAGCTCGGAGGCGTTATCCAGCACTTCCCGGTCGCGCGTGACCAACGCGATCCGTATCCCCATCCGTTCGGCTTCCCGGCTTATCAGCACAAGGTCAAGCTTGCGGCGCAGGATGCCATCTCCATCCGGCCATACCAGCACCACGTTCCTGGTCTCGGCCCATTTCAGCCGATCCCGAACGCTCACAACGTCGTCATCAGGTTCCAGCTTTATGATCTGGGCCTTTGGCATTGACTTTTCCTCTAAAGATTCGCGCCCGCCTCACGATATATGTCCAGCAGGCGCGAGATCATGCCCCGGAGGGTATACCTTTCATGTATCCGCTTGCGGGCCTGGCGTCCGAGAAGCTCCCGCAGTCCGGGGTTTTCCACCAGGTGGCGCAGGGCCATCTTCAGTTGGGTTTTGACGCCGGTCGGCGCCAGGTGGAAGCCGCAGCCTTCCAACAGCTCCCGATGGCCGCCGACCTCGGTTGAGACGCAGGCCAGGCCCACGCTCATGGCTTCCAGGAGCGCCAGTGATAATCCCTCCCGGCGTGATGGGAGGGCGAATATGTCGCTGCCACGCAGTATCTCGATGATGCGATTCTCGTCGCGGATCGGGCCGGTGAAGATCACGTTATCGCATTTCCCATAGGATGCCAGCAATGTGGTTTCCTGATCTCCGCCGCCGACTACTACGAGTTTGACCGAAGGGTCGAATTTGCTCCTGACGAAGACGTCCAGTAGCAACGAGATGTTCTTTTGGATGCTTAGCCTGCCCACGAAGAGTACCACGCACGATGCGCCGATCTCCTCGCGGAAGTTTGACGGGCCTGGGGAGAATTTTTTCTCGTCAACCGCGTTTGGCAGCACCACCATCCTCTCCGGCTCCATGCCCACGCGCTCCATGATGCGCTTTTGGTCTTCGGAAAATACGATCAGGCGATCGAAATCCTTGATGAAGGGGAGCATCATAGCATACGAGGCGACCGAGAACGCGCCTGAGAGTGTGGCGTGCTGCTGCATGGGTTGGTGCTGAGTGCCAACGACCGGTATCCCGGCCTCGTGGCAGAGCTTTGGCAGCGGCGAGAAGAGGACTGAGGTCTCGATTGAGATGTGAACCACGTCTGGCCGGAATTCGTCCAAAACCGAGCGGAAAGTTCGCTTCCTGTCCTTACTGTGGAGGCTGATGCTTTGGCCGACGCCCTTCAGGAAAAAGCCGATGTCCGACATGTCGTCTTTTTTGGCGGTGCCGTCTTCTGTTCCTGCCTCGCGGCGGGGGCCTTCCGGTGTGAATACCTGCACGGTAGCTCCCATCTGGGCGAGGCCACTCGTGACCTCGCGGTCGTACCGGTAGACGCCGGTGATATGTTCGTCACCGGCGGAGACGAACAGGACGCGCATGTAATTCCCCTCCTACAAGAGGCGGCTCGGCTCTGGGGTTGTTTATGCCGTAATTGAGGCAAAGTCGCAAGGAGCGGTATAATACGCCCGGTGAATATCCCCGTTGCAGCGAAAGGACGATCCAATGAGCGACCGCAAGAAGGTAACCCTCCCCCGCCTTATGCGCAAGATGCGCGAGGGGGAGCAAATTACCATGATCACCTGCTACGATTACCCGATGGCATACCTGGTCGAGCAGGCCGGGATCGACATGGTGCTGGTCGGGGACTCGCTGGCGATGACCATGCTGGGCTACGATAGCACCCTCCCGGCCACGATGGACGATATGATCCGTCATGCACAGGCCGTCCGGCGCGGCAGCCCAAATTGCTGGCTGATCGGCGATATGCCCTATATGACCTATCAGCCGTCGAACGAGGACGCCATCCGCAATGCCGGGCGCTTCATGGCCGAGGCCGGGTGCGACGCGATCAAGCTGGAGGGCGGACGTGAGATGGCCGAGCGCGTACACGCCATCGCCGCAGCGGGCATCCCGGTCATGGGCCATCTGGGCCTGACCCCGCAGAGTGCCAGCGCCCTGGGCGGGTTCCGGGTTCAGGGTAAAGGCGCCGAGCAGGCAAAGCGCATCATCGAGGACGCCAAGATACTTGAAGAGGCCGGTGCCTACTCGATCCTGCTGGAGCTGGTGCCCGAACAGGTCTGCCGGATCGTGACCGAGCGGGCCGGCATCCCGATCATCAGCCTCGGCTCCGGCCCACATGCACACGGCCAGCTCCTCATCTTCCACGATATGTTCAATCTCTACCCCAAATTCAAGCCGCGCATGGTCAAAGTCTTCGGCGATGCCGGAACGGTGATCCTCAACGGACTCAAACAATACGTCAAAGAAGTCACCGAGCGGACTTTCCCACAGCCGGAGAACTGGTTTACCATGAAGGATGAGGAGTACGAGGAGCTGATGGGGATGTTGGAATAGCCATGCCGTTTGCGGAGAGAGTTTCCCATCTCAAAGCCGAGGGCGCATATGCCGTCATGGCGCGCGCCCAGGAGCTGGAGGCCCAGGGCCGTCACATCATCCACCTGGAGATCGGGCAGCCGGACTTCCCCACATTCCCGGAAATAGCCCTTGCCGGCATCCGGGCGATCTCCGAGGGGAAAACACGCTATAACCCGCCGGCTGGAGTCCCCGATCTGAGGGAGGCCCTGGCCCGCCGCACTTCCGAAAGGTTGGGAATACCGATCTCGCCCTCGCAGGTGATCGTGGCTCCCGGCGCCAAGCCGATGATATTCTTCCCACTGATGGCCCTGGTGGAACCCGGCGACGAGGTGGTCTACCCGGACCCAGGCTTCCCGACGTATGAGGCGGCCATCAGAGTGGCGGGCGGGGTGCCGGTTCCGATCCCCTTGCGCGAGGAGTCCGATTTCGCGCCAGATCGCGACGCGCTGAAAGCCGCAATCGGCCCCAAAACCCGCGTGATCATCCTGAATTCCCCCTCCAATCCGACCGGGAGCATCCTCTCGGCTGACGACCTGGAGCTGATCGCCGACCTGGCCCAGAAGTGGGATTGCTGGATTCTCTCCGATGAGATATACCGTCGCTTTGTATACGATGGCGCGGAGTACCGTAGCATCGCCTCGTACCCCGATATGGCACGCCGGGTTGTGATCGTGGACGGTTTCTCGAAGACCTATGCCATGACCGGATGGCGCCTGGGCTATGGGATAATGCCTGAGGAACTGGCCGAGCGGGTGGAATTGTTGATCACTCACTCGGTCGGCTGCACTGCCACGTTCACGCAATGGGCCGGGTTAGAGGCCGTGATCGGGCCACAAGACAGGGTTGACGCGGTGATGGCCGAATTCGCGGCCAGGCGAGAGGTGATAGTGCGCGGGCTGAACGCAATGCCGGGCATAAGCTGCCGCAGCCCGCAGGGTGCGTTCTATGCCTTCCCGAACATAGTCGGGACCGGGATGAGTTCGGACGAACTGGCTGCGTACATCCTGGATAGGGCCGGGGTGGCCGTGCTTCCGGGCACGGCCTTTGGCAAGAACGGTGAGGGATACCTTCGAATCTGCTACGCCAATTCGATGGATAACATAAAGGAAGCGCTTGGACGCATCGGAGACGCCATATCTGCGCTGTGAGCTCGAGGAGGGGGACTCGATGTCGCAGATTTTGATTGTCGAGGATACAAAAGACATCCGCGCCCTGTATAAGGACGCGCTGGGCGGCAGAGGACACCAGGTGCTGGAAGCTAAGGATGCAAAATCTGCCATCAAACTGCTTAAGAAGCACACGCCCGACCTGGCAGTGGTGGACTTGCAGCTTCCGGGCGATCTGGGCACCCGCGTGATAGAGTACATACGCTCACAACCGAGATTGGCAGGTTGCAAAGTCGTGGTCGTCACCGCCAACCCGCAGATGCAGAACGAGGCTGAGAGTATCGGAACCGACCTGTTCCTGATCAAACCGATAATAATCGGCGAATTCCTGGACTTGATCGACCGCCTGACCAAATAGGAACCAAATGCGATGCCGGATGCGTTGACGGAAACTATCGAAAACGAGATCGTCACGTATGGGCCGCCCCTGGAACTCAGATGCGATTGGGCGGATGAGGTGATCTGGCCGCGCTATGATGGCCTCTCGTTTGCCAACATACCTGCCACGATAGCCAGGTTGCTGGGCACGTCTCTGCCCGACGATCACCCGCTGGACTCCAGGCTGTGGGAGCCGTTCGCCGGAACTGCCGATAAGCTGATCGTGGTTCTCCTTGACGGCGTTGGATACCGTCTGCTGGGCAGATTGCGAGCTAAGAGTAGCTCGTTTGACCGTCTGGTTCGGGATGCCATTGGGGATGGCATTTTCGCCCCGATCACCTCGGTTTTCCCGTCCACCACGGTCACGGCGCTTGGCACGCTCTGGACCGGGAAATCGCCGGCTCAGCATGGCCTTTTGGGCACGATTGTGCTGTTGCGTGAGTACGGGGTATTGGCGAATCTGCTTTATGGCTCCCCGGCGGCCTCTGAGCGCGGACGTGGGACGTTGCGGGAGTTGGGATTCAACGCCGAGACTTTTTTGAAGGTTCCCTCATTGGCGGGCCTGCTGGCGCGTGCCGGCATCGAGACCCATGTGGTGATCGCAAAGCCTCTTTTCGGCAGCGGGCTTTCCAAAATGTTCCATCGCCAGGTGAGGAACGGCCACACATTCGTCACGGATTCCGACATGTGGGTTCGCATCGACCGGCTGCTGGATAAGCTCGGAGACCGGAAGGCCTGTATCATGGCGTATTGGGGGGCGGTCGATTCGCTTTCTCACCACGAGGGGGTGAACAGCCCGTATACGCTTGCAGAGGTGCGCCACCAGTGGCGCGAGCTTTACCATTTTACAAGGCGACGTGCCGGTCGCGACGGGCGGACTTTGCTCATGGTGATCGCCGATCACGGCCTGGTGGATACTTTCCCGGATCACGAGCTTTCCATTGTTGCCCATCTCGACCTGAGTGAAGTAATGCGGATGCCGTTCGGTGGCGAGGAGAGGGCCAGCTATTTTTACGTGCGCCACGGGTTCCTGGAGCGGGCGCTGGATTTCCTGCGGAGCCGTTGGCCGGAGCGGGTGCTGGCGATAGATTCCGCTCAGGCGCTCCGCGCGGGGCTTTTCGGCTGGGGGCCGCCGATGGGCGAAACCCCGGCCAGGATCGGCGACCTGGTGGTGGTATCGCGGGAAGGCACGTTTTTGACCGATTGGGCGAACAACGTGGTGCTCAAGGCCCAGCATGGCGGCCTGAGCCGTGATGAGATGTTGGTACCATATCTCTTGCGGCGCCTGTGAGTTGATCATGGCTATAAGGTATCTGCCGTATATCGGCCTGGTGTTGGCGGTTGCAGTTCTATCGAGCGGCTGCGCGCTGACCGGTCGTCAGCAGCACGAGCCGCTGATCGGGTTATTGGCCTACGGGCAGATGGTGCAGGCCCGACTTTCCGGTGGGGACGACTATCATACGTGGATTTTCGTCGGCCAACCGGGGGATATTGTCACGATCCGCATGGAAAGCCCCACACTGACGCCTTCCGTCGAGCTTTACGACGCCAATGGGAACCTTCTGGCGAGTGACGTGGCCGAAGCTCCGGGGAGCATGGCCATCATCGAGGAATTCGAGCTGAGCGGCGGGATCGAGTACCATATCGTGGTATCGCAGCTGGGGTCGGAACCCGGTGACTATGCCCTGGCCCTGATCCGTGTGAACCAGCCACCGCCTACCGAGTTGCCTACCGCCACTCCGGAAATACAGCAAGTGCTCGGCTACGGTCAGGAAGTGCGTGGTCAGGTTCTCGGCGGTGGGCCGGATAGGTGGCGTTTCCCCGGTTCCGAAGGCGATTCGGTCACCGTCCGCGTGGAGGCCGATACCGACTCCGACTTGATCCCGATTCTGGAACTCTACGGCCCCGGTGCGATCTTGCTGGAAGCCGATACCAATGAGGACGGCTCGCTTGTGGCCCAGATCACCGGTTACGTGCTGGATCAGACCGGTGAGTACGTCATTGCCGTGCGTAGCAGGGGTGGCGACGGGAGGTATACGCTCAGGCTGGAACAAAGTGTTGCCCCGTACCCACCTGGCGATCAGTCCGACATCGAGATCGGCGATAGGGTGCAGGCGAGCCTCGATCTCAACGGCGAGCAGGATAGGTACCTGTTAAGCGCCGAGGCGGGGACGGTGATCAACATAGCAATGGACGTGCGAGTCGGATCGCTCAATCCATATCTGGAGGTTTATGGCCCCACCGGCGCCCTGATCGCCGAGGACGATAACAGCGGCAGTAACCAGAACGCCCTGATCGAGGGGCTGGAACTGGATATGTCCGGCGTCTATACCATCGTGGCCAGGAGCGCCAGCGGCGTCGGCACGGGGACGTATACCCTCACGATAATGCCGCTGACCCAGGTGGAGCCTGAAAGCCCGGAAGGATTTGCCCCACAGGAAGCCAGTCTGGGCGACCTGGTTATCGGCGAACAAGTCGAGGGGGCGATATTGAGCAGCACCGAGTATCAATGGTGGACTCTGGATCTGGATGCCGGGGATATAGTCTCGGTGGCCGTTGACGCGGCTCCAGGCTCCACCCTTGACCCGGAGGTGGCGATCTACGGGGCCGATGGGACGGTGATGGCCCAGGATGACGATAGTGGAGAGGGAAAGAATGCCCTCATCAGTGGCTTTGTGGCGCCTTATAGCGGCCCGTACTTTGTAGCGGTCAGTAGCTGGGATATGACACCCGGCGGAGCCTATACTCTGCTGGTGGAAAGGGGCAACGTCGTCCTGGGCGGCGAGGTGAACGCCGGGCAGACTTTTGAGGGTACTTTGCCGGATGGCGGGCGTGCGACTTACACACTCAGGGGTACCGCCGGGCAGATGATCGCGCTTGAGGTGCTATCACAGCCGGAGGGATCGTGGGATCCGGTGATGCAGCTATACGGCCCGGATGGGAGCCTGGTATCCGAAAACGATGACCGAACACCCGGCGTCGAGCGTGACCCGTTGTTGCTGACGCCTTTGCCCGAAACCGGTACATATATCATCGTCATATCCAGCTACGATAACGGCCCCGGCGGGGACTATCAGCTGATAGTGCGGTAGACTCTGACCGGGCATCCCATGTCCTGGGTGCGGCCTTTTTGACAGGCAGGTGATTAAGGGGTAGTATCTTGAGCGAGTGAATGCAGTACCCCGGTGCATGTTGAATAGATCAACACGGCCAGGGCCTGATTCATCGGCTCTGGCCTTTTTTGTAATGCACCGGTAGCTGCGGGTGTGAATTTTTAAGGAGGTTTCACCCGATGTCAGAGGGACGCACGACCGGAACGGTCAAGTGGTTCAGCCGTGTTAAGGGATACGGCTTTATCAGGCCGGATGATGGTGGCAAAGACGTCTTTGTCCACTACTCCGCCATTGTGGGCGATGGCTACCGCAGTCTAGAGGAAGGCCAGCGCGTGGAATTTTCGATTGAACAGACCTCCAAGGGGCCACAGGCCGTCCGGGTCGTTCATATCGGATAGTGGGGTTGCCGATTGAAGCTTCCCGGCCCTTTGCCTTCGGGCAGAGGGCTTTTTTGTTACCAGATGCCCGATGTGGAAACCGGTCGCACGGCTGGTATAATAACATCGCCGCAGAATGACCGCATTGCTGCACACCATCGCCTCTTTTGGGAAAAGGGGATTCCTGATGACTCAAGACGCTGAAGGCCGGAATAGCAGGCGGATACCGTTGCTGCTGATCGTGGCGATATTAACTTTGATCGCCGTTTCGGCGGCGGCGGTATGGTTGACGACCCCGCAAGAGACGTACAACCGGACGATATGGTCTGAGACCCTGGAACCAATATCGCCGGAAAACGCCGATCGGGTGGAGACGCTGCAGCTCCTGAGCGGGAGCACGTGGACGGTGGGATGTATAGCCTTCAGCCCGGACGGTCGGCTTTTGGGTTCCGGTGGGCTGGATCACAAGGTGAGGCTCTGGGATGCAGTAAGCGGACAGCAGGTGGCCGAGTTGAGCGGACATACCGGACAGGTGAACGGGGTGGCCTTCAGCCCTGATGGACGGCTGATAGCCTCCGGCGCCAACGATGATACGGTACGTATATGGGACGTTGAGACAGGCGAAGCGCTGGCCGTCCTGCGCGGACATACCGATCACGTATCCAGCGTGGCCTTCAGCCCGGATGGGCAGATGGTGGCGTCCGGGGGATGGGACGGCACGGTGCGACTTTGGGATGTGGGGCGTGGTTGGCAAAGGGAGATGCTGGCCGGACATACCGGCAGGGTGTCCAGCGTGGCCTTTGACCCGGATGGGCAATTCCTGGTTTCTGGCGGGTACGACGACGGCACCGTCAGATTCTGGGATTTGGAAAACGGCACTCAGATTGACAGCCTGGGGCAATTCACCTGGTCGGTATCGGACGTCACATTTAACTCGGATGGGAGCCTGTTGGCGACCGCCAGCCAGGATGGCATAGTCAGGGTATGGAATGTGGAAACCAGGGAGCCGGTATCCGTGTTGAGGGGCCATGTGGGTCAGGTCTCTGCCGTCGCCTTCACCCCAGATGGGCTGCTGTTAGCCTCTGCCGGCAACGACCGGACGGTAAGGCTCTGGGATACGGACAGTGGAGAGCAGTTGGCCGCGCTGGAGGGCCATGATAACTGGGTGACCAGTGTGGCCTTTGATCCGGATGGGTACGTTCTGGTTTCCGGTAGCACAGATCGAACTGTCAGGTTATGGGGCGTGCCACTCGGCGCCGAGTGATGATCCCCGGAGACTGATTTTAGGAGTGCGGCTATGGCGCTGACCGAAGGCGAGAAGATCAGATACACCCGTCAGCTTATGATCCCCGGCTGGGGCGAGGAGGCTCAGGAGCGCCTGAAGGGGGCCACTGTTTTCGTGGCCGGGGCAGGTGGATTGGGGGGCGCGGCGTTGTTCTACCTGACCGCAGCCGGGGTCGGCCATATACGCATCTGCGACGCGGACGTGATTAGCCTGGATAACCTGAACCGTCAGATACTCTACCGCGACGAGTGGATCGGGATGGAAAAGGCGCCGGTGGCCGCCGAAGTGCTGGGCCGCCTCAATCCGGATATTGAGATCACCCCGTTAACCGACCGGATCGAGCCGGATAGCGTTGGCGAGCTGGTGGGCGATAGCAGGCTGATCCTGGATTGCCTGGATAATTTCGAGACGCGCTACGTGCTCAACGAGTACGCCGTTGCGAACGGTATACCGATGATCTTCGCCGGGGTCAGCGGCCTGGAGGGGATGTTCAGCTTCATCAAAACCCCGGAAACGCCCTGCCTGCGATGTATATTCCCGGCGGCTCCGAAATCATCCGGCGTATTTCCGATTGCCGGCCCGATTGCCGGCGTGATCGGCGTGATGGAGGCGTTGGAGGCGCTTAAGTATTTGACCGGCGTCGGCAACCCGGTCATGGGGGAGTTGGTGATCTTCGACGGCGCGGTTGGTGAATGGTCGCGTGCCACCGTCAGCCCACGGTTGGATTGTCCGGTCTGTGGCCCGTTGCGTGGCTAATAAGGCCACGCCGCGCCGAATCGCCTCTGCTGGGTTACCCTGGCGTCCAGTATGGCGGCTATGGCTTCCGGCGACTCGCCGACCACGGGGTCATATAGCACGTTGGGCCATGCATCCCGGATCATGGATTCGACCGCCGGCAGGTCATTTGGCCGCGCGATGACGGTTACCGCCAGGCTGCGGCTATATGGGATATAGCGGATGAATCCCGGATGTGGCATGATGGCAGGCCTGAAAGCCTGCCAGTACCTTGCCGCTGCCTCGAATAGCCAGTCCGTGCTCAGGCCCGGTGCCAGCAACAGGAAGTGAAAGTCCGGCATACCGTGTATCGGGCCTGGGCCGGTTTCTACGGCGGTGACGATCCCCTCGTATCCCGATCCCTGGCCGGATGCGGTATCTATCGGGAGCACGTTTTTATAAAGCGGCGGAGTTTCGGCCAGGCGGCGTATGGCCGGCACCTCTCCGTGGGGGTCTTCGTAGTACAGGTCTTCCTTCCAGCAGGCGACTCCGAACATCCAGGGAGGCCCTTGTGTCACGATCCACTCGAACATCGCCAATGTGGCCTCTGCGTGGCTTTCGCGCGTATAGCCGGGGTAACGGTTATCCGGCGCGTACATCTCCGGTGGCTCGCCCGGAGCCGGAATCGGCCAGATTCCCCCTTCCGTCCCGACTACTGGGACGGGGCCGGCGTTGAAGTAGCGCTTGAGCAGGTCTTGCAATACGATGCCCATCGCGATCAGGCCGTTTGGGTCGCCTGTGGGGGCCAGCTCCGTCCCGCCCCAGACTGTTCTGCCGGGATCGTTTGCCTGGCAGATCGGGTCGTATGGGTACTCGAAGTGCCATCCGTCCTCGTCGGCCCGCTGCTGATCCGGGGGTCTGGCGTGGAGCGGATTCCCGCCCGGCATTTCCTGGTAGAAGTGGTTGAGCAGGTATGGATGCGTGGCGAACCACAGGCCGTTGTTGATCACGTATGTGAATCGGTCGTAGTGGCGTTCTGCCAGGTAGCGGATGAAATTCTCCGCCCACTTTATCGATGAGACGCCCGGTTCGGCGGTTTCGGCCAGCGCCGGGAATCCGGGATAGCCACCCATGCCGATCAGCCACTCGGCCCAGTCTATCCAGGTTTCCATGATGGGGGCGATGGCGTTTTCGATGTCATCCGGGTCGGGCAGGTGGCTATCGGGCCATTCTATGTTCTGATTCGGCTCGTTGAAAAGCTCGAACCATTTAACGCCCAGGTCGAGATAGTGACGCCACGCCTCGTACATGCCCTCATCGGGCCTGGTGCCGCCTATGAAGCCGCGCCATATACGTATGATCGGCGTGACGTCGTTATCCAGCATCTCGATGACCTGGTTATGGTATTCCGCCCCGGCGCAGACCAGTTTGGCCCAGCCCATCTGCGGCACCAGATAGCGTCCCACGTCCATGTAGTGGTCGTATACGTCTCGGTTGTGAAGCCCTCGCGGGTTATGTGACCATTGATAATCGCTCAGAAGCATACGTCAGGCTCCTCGCATTTTTGCAAATCCCGGTCGGGTTACCTAAGATCGGGCCGGGAATCTCGTCCCCGGAGGATGAAAATGATCGTTCGCATGTGGCACGGACGTGTGCCGACCGACAAGGCCGAGGCATACCGACGCTTCCTCAACGAAACTGCCATCCCGGATTATAGCTCGGTTGACGGCAACCTCGGAGTCTACATCCTGGAGCGCCGCGATGGAGACGTCACCCACTTCATCACCCTCACCTTTTGGGAGGATATGGAAGCGATCAGGCGATTCGCGGGGGACGACCCCGAAGTGGCCAAGTACTACCCCCAGGACAAAGACTTCCTGCTCGAATTCGAGCCTGGAGTCGTCCACTACGAAGTGGTCGGGCAGGCGTGATAAAGCCCGGCCTTCCGTCAGGTGACCGGTAGGCTCGCCGGGCTGCTGCTCAGCCACTACCGACCGTCGGACGGCCAGATCGTCCGCCGTGACATGACTCTGGACGACATGGCGGCTGCCGTCGGCACCACCAGGGAGCTGGTCTGCCGGGTGCTGTACAGGTTCGCCGACAAGGGCGTCATACGGGGCAGCCGCTACCTTCACATTCGTCAACGGCGAGAAACTAAAGCAACTGGCCGAGGAGAATTGATCCCCCCGGCCCCATCGCCATCCCGCCCCTGCTACTCGATCAGGTCGGTGTACTCGATGCGCTGCTGGGCGTAGGCCGCCCTCGCGGCGCCGCCAC
>JALXEW010000139.1 GCA_027069285.1 Ardenticatenia bacterium
AGGATATGGCAGATGCCAGACCCCGAAAAATTCTCCTATGGCGGACAGGCGGTACTGGAAGGCGTTATGATGCGGGGCGCACACGTGGCCACCGTGGCCGTTCGGGCGCCAAATGGCGAGATCGTGGTACATGAGGAGCCGCTGAACGCCGCGCTATATCGCGGATGGATCGCCAGAGTGCCATTTGTACGTGGTCTGACGGTACTTTGGGACGCGCTCGTCCTGGGTACCAGGGCACTGATGTACTCGGCGGACGTGGCGCTTTCCGAAGAGGACGAAGAGATCAAATTCACCGGGCCTTTGGGGATAGGGACTTTACTGGTATCCCTGGCATTTGGGATCGGGCTGTTTTTCCTGCTACCGGTCGGGGTCGCAAGCCTGGTATCGCAGCTACTTGGGGTGGAATCCGGCATCCTGTTTAACCTGATCGAGGGAGTGGTGAGGCTGGCGCTGGTGATCGGCTACATCTGGGCCATCGGCCTGATGCCCGATATTAGGCGGCTTTTCGCCTACCACGGCGCCGAACACAAAGTCATCAACGCCTACACCGACGACGCCCCGCTGACCGTCGAGGGCGTCACCCCGTACCCGGTCGAGCACCCGCGTTGCGGCACCGGATTCCTCCTGAGCGTGGTTGCCATCTCCGTCCTGGTATTTTCACTGCTGGGCAAACCCCCGGCGATATGGTTGGTTACCTCTCGGCTGTTACTGGTGCCCGTCATCGCCGGGATCGCATACGAATACATGCGCTTCACCGCCAAACACATGGGCAACCCGCTCATCCGGGCGCTGATCGCCCCGAACCTGGCATTGCAAAAACTCACCACCCGTCAGCCGACGCCGGACATGCTGGAGGTATCGCTGGCGGCGATGAAACGCCTCCTGGAAGCCGAGCGGAAGGCTGCAGAAGCGGATGGCCAGCCGACTTTTGGGTTGCCGGCAGTAGGTGATCGAGAGGTCTCCCATGAGTGAGCGAGAAATCGTACTAAAAATCCCGGAAAAGGTGCTCCTGGCCGAAAAGACCGATCCGGAAACCTTTGCCCATGAGCTGCTGATGTTAGCCGCTGTGAAGCTGTACGAGATGGGACGGCTCTCCTCTGGCCGGGCCGCAGAATTGGCGGGGGTACCACGGGTGGAATTTCTCTTGAGTTTACGTCGTTACCGTGTGTTTCCGTTGGCCGCAGAGCTGGACGACCTGGAGGCTGCCGGTGGACATCGCAGTCAGTAACACCTCTCCGCTTCTCTACCTGCACCGCATAGGCGGTTTAGGTTGGCTGGCAAGCCTCTTCCGAGAGGTATGGGTCCCACACGCCGTGGTAAGCGAGCTGGAAGCAGGACGCCAACGCGGCTATGATGTGCCAGAGGTGGCGGAATATGCCTGGATAAAGCAAGTGAATCCCACCTATACGCCGCAGGAATGGCTCTCACTGGAATTGGGGCCTGGGGAACTATCGGCAATGGCGCTGGCATTAGAGCATCGAGAACATGTAATACTACTAGACGACCTGCTGGCCAGAAAAATAGCCCAAGCTGCGGGCCTGGAGGTATGGGGCACACTGCGAGTATTACTGGAGGCCAAAGAGCAAGGGTTGATCGCACAAGTGGCTCCCTACGTCGATGCTCTATCCAGGGCGGGAATGTGGCTGTCGGACAATATCCGCGACCGCATCCTGAAGTTAGCGGGGGAAGCCCGCTAACCCGGCATTGCAATGTTCACCACCCGCCGGCCCACCCCGGACATGCTGGAGGTATCGCTGGCGGCTATGAAACGCCTCCTGGAAGCCGAGCGCAACGCCTCAGAAGCGGAAAACTAACCGATCCGCAGCCCTTCGCCGGCAGGCGCCCCCCGACTGCCGGAGATTGCATCAATCCCGCTCAGACCGGGCATCATCCGGGCCGGCCATCTCTATGTTGAACTGATCCCGACCGGCCACTTTGGCATCCCGCCCGGCCTCGATATGCACGCCGCCGATGTGGTTCCGATCGCCCGTGACGATGGTCGCCTTATTCGCGCTGCCCCCGATCGAGACCGACCTATCCCCGCCGGATGACCTGAAAAGCCTCTTTATAAAGGCGATCACGCGGCCCAAGATGTTCATCATCCATCCTCCTCGCACCCAAGCTCCCTGAGCCTCTTCCTGATCTTCCGCCGCAGCCACTTCTTCCTGGGCTTCAGCCTCGCTATGTTCGCCCAGTTGGGCGGCGTCCCCTCGTAAAAATCCGCAGGCTCCCCTCTGTGCCCGGATACTTCTCGAAACTCCTCATCCAGCACGTCATACCCATACCCCTCCGCCGCCCTGACGTTTATGACGTTTCCGTCCCCGGTGACTATCACCGCGCCTTCGGCGCCTCCCCTCACCTTCACCCCTCTGTGCACTCTCAGCCTCCTGCAAGATCGTTGCGAACGGCACGAGTCGCCTTATACTATCACCGGCATATTCCGATCGCAAAACGGGAAACATATGAACGAAACAGAGCCGATAACCGAAACACAGGTTCCTCACTTGTACAGGATCGAGTTGCCGACGCCGTTCCCCGTGGGCAATGTGAATTGCTACCTGGCCGAAGGCAAGCCGCTGACGCTCATCGACTGCGGGCCGGATTCGTTCGAGCCTGCGTACCGGAAGCTGACAGCCGCGTTCGAGGCGCTCGGATACGATCTGGGCGAGCTGGGGCGCATCGTTATCACCCACCACCACGCAGATCACAGCGGCATGGCAGGCCGACTGGCAGCCGAAACCGGCGCCGAGATATGGACACACGAATATAACGTCCCGTGGCTGGATCGGGATGGCGATCTCTGGGGAAGGCGCACCCGGTTTATGACGGCCCTATGGCGCCAGGGCGGCGTGCCGGAGCAGGTGATCGAGCGGATGCTGATGGTCTTTGAGTGGGTGAGGCAGTTCTATAGCCGCAGATGCGAGGTAACACACTTCCTGCAAGAAGGCGATACGATCCCATTGGGGGGCACGGTATGGAAAGCGCTCTACCTGCCCGGACATACTGTCGGCATGATATGCCCCTACCAGCCGGAGTGGCGGGTTCTGCTTTCCGGCGACCATCTGCTTAAGCACATCACGTCCAACGCGCTGATCGAAGGCCACGACGCGAGAACGCCGGACGAACGCCGTAAGCCACTGTTGCAATATATCGAGCAGCTTAAACGCACCGCCGGTATGGGCATCAGGTTGGCGCTGACCGGCCACGGGGAGCCGATAGAAAACGTGGGCGACCTGATCGCCGAGAGGCTGGAATTTTACCGCCAGCGGGCCGACGAGATACTAAGCGCTTTCGAGGACGGCCCGCACACGCTTTACGAGGTGACAATGCGCCTCTTCCCGCACGTGCCGGAACCGGAAACTTTCATGGCGATCTCCGAGGTGCTGGGCCATTTCGACCTGCTGGAATCCGAGGGACGCCTCAGGCGCGAGCTGCGTGACGGCGTGGCCTACTGGCACAAGATACCGGAGGCATGAGATGAGGGCAGTTGTGCAGCGGGTAAGACGGGCATCCGTCAGCGTTGACGGCAAAACGATGGGAGAGATCGGGCGCGGGCTGGTGATCCTGCTCGGCATCGGCCACGGCGACGGGGAAGATCAGGCCAGATGGCTTGCCCGTAAGATCGCGAATCTGCGCATATTCGAAGACGAAAGGGGCCTCTTCAACCACTCACTGCTGGATGTGGAAGGCGAGGCATTGGTGGTCTCGCAATTCACGCTTTACGCCGACGCCCGCAAAGGACGCAGGCCCAGCTTCGTTAACGCGGCGCCACCGGAGATGGCCGAGCCGATGGTGGATCGCTTTGTGGAATTGCTGCGTGCCGAGGGCGTCCCGGTGCAGACCGGGGTGTTCGGGGCGAGGATGCTGGTGGAGATATTCAACGACGGCCCGGTCACGATCTTACTGGAAAGGTGAAAAGCAAAACGAGGCCCGGCTGCGATGTTGCCACATTGGGGCTGCGATGAAGCTTCGATGTGACCGCGATCTGGCTTCGATAGGGCCTCGTTGCGAGAAATTCTACCCCAAAAGTCCTTTTTTGCAAAAAGTTATCAGTAAACCCCGGCCCCGATTTTGTAAAAAATGCGTGAAAGTCGCACAATACCCGATGTACCACGGAGGGGACACGGATGTTCACACAAAAAAGCCACTATATCCCGGACTGGTTGGAAAAACGGGCAACGCTTTCGCCAAACCGCGTCGCACTGGAAGACGCCGAAACCGGACGCTCCGTCACGTACCGCGAGTGGAATCTGGCCGCCAACCGGACGGCCAACCTCCTGCTGGCACTGGGAATCCGCAAAGGCGACCGGGTTGCGATCCTGGCAACTAACTGCATCGAATACCTGGACGTGGTGATGGCATGTAACAAGACCGGCGCCATCCTCCAAAACCTCAACTGGCGGCTCGCCGTGCCGGAGCTTGAGGGATTGATCGCCGACGCGGAGCCAACCGTCCTGATCTACGGCGAGGAATTCGCCGATACCGTGAACAAGCTGCGAGGCAAGGCCGGGAGTGTGCGGCATTTCGTCGCGCTGGGCGAACGCGCCTCCGATTCCGACCGGCATTTTTCCGAAAGGCTCTCGCTGCCGGACGAATTCCCCAACCGACCGGAACTTTCGGCAGACGACCCCTGGGTGATCTGCTACACCGGCGGCACCACCGGGTTGCCCAAAGGGGCTATCCTCTCGCACGGCAATATCATCTGGAACGCGGTCAACACCGTGGCCAGCTGGGGACTGACGCCCGATGACGTGGCGATCCTCAACGCGCCGCTTTTCCACACCGGCGGCCTTAACGTCTTCACAATGCCACTTGCCCACATCGGCGGCAAGAGCATCGTCTGCAAAGGCTTCGACGTGGATCAGGTATTCGATCTGATCGCCGGCGGAGAGGTGACACTCTTCTTCGGCGTGCCGACGATGTTCATTATGATGCAGCAACACCCACGATGGGACGAAGCCGATTTCGGCAATCTCAAGCTGGTCATAAGCGGCGGGGCACCATGTCCGATGCCGGTTTTCGAGAAATTCTGGGCCAAAGGCGTGGATTTCAAGACCGGCTACGGGCTGACCGAGGCCGGACCCAACACGTTCTGGCTGCCAAAAGAAGATGTGCGACGCAAACCCGGATACGTCGGCTTCCCGCTATTCCACATCGGCGTGAAGATCGTCAGGCCGGATGGCTCGGAATGCGATCCGGACGAGCCGGGCGAGCTGCTGATTCGCGGCCCACACGTGACGCCCGGCTACTGGAACAACCCAGAGGCAACTGCCAGGACAATAGTGGACGGCTGGCTCCATACCGGTGACATAGCCGTGCGTGATTCGGAGGGGTACTACAAGATCGCCGGGCGCATCAAACACATGATCATCTCCGGCGGGGAAAACATCTATCCCGCCGAGGTGGAAAGCGTGATGTACGGCCACCCGGCTGTGGCGCAGGCCGCCCTGATCGGGGTGCCGGACGAGAAGTGGGGCGAGGTAGGCCGCGCCATCGTCGTCCTGGAGCCGGGCGCCTCGCTGACAGAGGGTGAACTTTTGGAATATCTGCGGGAACGCCTGGCACGCTATAAAGTCCCAAAGAGCGTGGTCTTTGTGGACGATTTGCCCAAAACCGGCGCAGGGAAGATCGACAGGCGCGAGCTGGAACGGCTTTACGGTGGCCATTAGGCCCGCGTTCCACTCCCGGCCACCGCGACCCTGCCGAAATCTTTGCCGCAACGGCGATTTTGCGCCAAAATCCCCCCACGGTATCCCAAATAGCCAACCAGGAGGTACACACCGATGCCATTGGCGCACGTTAACGATGTGGACATCTTCTACGAGGAAAAGGGCGAAGGTGAGCCTTTGATCCTGATCGCCGGGATAGGCCAGTGGCGGGAGTTTTGGTACCGTAACGTTGACGCGCTGGCAGAGCATTTCCGCGTGATCACCTTCGATAATCGCGGCATAGGCGAATCCACCAAGCCCGATGGCGAGATCACGGTGGAAGATATGGGCCGCGACGTGATCGGGCTGATCGACGAGTTGGGCATCGAGAAAGCCCACCTTCTGGGACATTCCCTGGGCGGGGGCATAGGGAT
>JALXEW010000140.1 GCA_027069285.1 Ardenticatenia bacterium
GCGGCGAGGGGGTCACGGCGTCTAACGGCGAGGAGTGCGGGGAGTGGGCACCACAGGGGAGGCCGGATTTGAGCCGGTTGGACGTGGGAATGCCAAAGATGACCGGCTATGACGCCTGCCGCACTCTCAAGTCGCTGGACACGGTAAAGCATATCCCGGTGGTGTTTCTCTCGGCCAAAGGACAGGATGTGGAGGTTAAGGCGGGGCTGGAGGTGGGCGCGATAGATTATATCCTCAAGCCGTTCGCACCCGATCAGCTCAACCGCCGGGTTAACGAGCTTTTGGAACGCGCTGCCCAGATGGCAGAGGAGCAGGAACAGGGAGCCGACGATCCGGAGAAGGATGAGGAGCCGGCTCCAGACGAGGAGGATATGGAAACTCAGCCCGACCTGGATGTGCCACCCGTCAATGAGGTCGAACCGGCCCAGGATGAGGCCGAGGGGTCTGATGATGTCGGGCCGGAGGAAACTGCCGAGGATACGTCACCGGAACCGGATGAGGTAGAATGAGCGCGATCACCATCGGAGACGACCTGGTACATTACGAGGTGCTGGGTCGTGGCCGCCCGGTTATTTTGATACACGGCTGGTTGGGGTCATGGCGGTATTGGATCCCAACCATGCAGCACCTTTCCATGAAGTTCCGCTCTTATGCGCTGGACTTGTGGGGATTCGGCGATACCAGTAAGGACCCAGACCAAGCCAAGCATAAGTACCGGTTCGACGAGCAGGTAAAGCTGGTCGGGGACTTTATGGATAAGCTGGGGATCAGGAAGGCGGCGCTGGTGGGACATGCGCTCGGAGCGGCCATCGCAATAGAGTTCGCCGCCAGGAATCCGGATAGGGTGCCACGATTGGTGGGGATCAGTACGCCGGTGACTGGCGATCTGCTGCGCGAGCAAATGATCTTGGGTGGGACGCCTTCATCGGCGCTGCTGGGCAAGTTGGTCGGGCGAGATGTGGCCAATTATGAGGCGCTGGATACCGAGGCGAAAAAGTCGGATCGGGAGGCATTGCATATCACGGCCAGGTATATCAGTGGGCTTCCGGCTCCCGGCGAGGATAAGTCCGGCCAGGAGCCGACTCCGATCGATTTGCGCCCTTCGCTGACGAGGATTTTGGAAAATAAAGGCTTATCCACGCTCTGCCTTTTGATACACGGGCAGAACGACCCATTGGTGGCAGTCTGCGATAAGGAGCACCTGGGTAATTTGGACGGACATCCACGGTTCGTCCAGATCGTTTTGGAAACTTCCAAGCATTTCCCGATGTTGGATTCGGCGGCCAAGTTCAATCGGCTGTTGCTGGAGTTCCTGGAATTAGACCCATCTATCCGCCCCCTGGATACGCTCCGCCCAAAGGAGCAGTGGCGCCGCAGGATGCGGTAGCCGATTACCCCTTTTTTGCAATGTCCACTACCTGACCACCTGTGGCCTTCACAAGTGTCTCATACGGTATTGGGAAGATGGCGTTCGGCGCTCCGGCGGCGGCATATACTATCTCGTACCGGGCAAGTGAGTCGTCTATGTAGATGGGGACTTTGTTCTTGTGGCCGACGGGCGGGACGCTGCCGGGCGGGTAGCCGACCGCTTCGACGCATTGTTCGGGGGTGGCGATCTTGACTTTTTTGCGGCTAACGCCACGTAGCGCACCCAGTTTGCGGTCGTCAACACGCCTGTCACCGGAGGCCAGCACGACTACCGGTTCGCCGGCAACTATGAAGCACAGGCTCTTGACTATGGAGCCAAGCTCGGTGCCGATGGCGTCGGCGGCCTGCTGCGAGGTGGCGGTGGGCACGTCGAAAAAGTGTATTTTTATGTCCAGTCCCAGTTCGTCCAGGGCCTTTTGGACGTGATCTGGGGTGAGCTGTTCGGTCACGGTATCCCCCTTTCAGTATCCGCGATCTTGTCTGACCAGGTTCAGCAAGGTCTCACCTTCCAGGTAACGACCGAGGTTTTCGGCAAAAAGGCGGGCAGCTCGCTCGTTGTAACGGGGGGATGCACCGGCTATGTGGGGACTCATAATGAGGTTCGGCAGCTTCCAGATCGGGCTATCCGGCGGGAGGGGTTCCTGGGAAAATACGTCCAGCCCGGCGCCGGCGATCCTGCCCTCACGCAGGGCTTCGACGAGGGCGTCTTCATCTACAACGCCGCCACGCGCGATGTTGATCAGGATGGCGGTGGGTTTCATGGCCTGGAAGGCCTGGGAATCGAACATGCGCTCGGTTTGGGGGGTCAGGGGAACGGTGAGGACAACATAGTCACATTCCCCAAGCATGGAGTGCATGGCCTCAGGCGGGTATAATCGGTCGGGCAGTTCGCCATCCGGGTCGCCGATGCCGGGTTCGGTGTATTCGCGGTCTTCGATGTGTCTCACGTCGCGCTTGATGGCAAGTACTTTCATGCCAAAGGCTTTGGCGAGCCGGGCGATCTCCCGCCCGATGCTGCCGTATCCGATTATGCCCAGGGTGGCTCCCCGCAGTTCGACGGGCGCAAACCGGCGTCTTTTCTCCGGCCAGATGCCTTCGGTTTTCCACATGACCATTTCGGGCACTTTGCGGGCAAAGGCAAGCATGAGGGCAAATGTATATTCGGCCATCGGGACTGCGTGAATGCCGCTGGTGGTGGTGAGCAGGATTCGGCGGGCGGCCATGAGCGGGTGCGCCAGGGCAGTTTCCGCCCCGGCGGTGTGCAGTTGCACCCAGTGGAGGTTGGGCACCAGTTCCGGCGCCGGGAGCGCGGAGAGTGTGTAAAGGACGTTGACGGTCTCCCAGGTCTCCACCGGGATGTCATCCGCACGCGGGGTGGGATGTCGGATCAGGTTGAGGCGCGGGGAAACGGCCTGGAGCATTTCCATTAAATCGTCGGAGAAATTGACGGTGATCAGGACGTTTACGTCTCTCATGTAACCTCCCATTTGGGAAGCGCATGATCTTTCCCGCGCCACGGGAAGCTTTGCCGGGCACTGCGAGGCTACGGGTGCCGGGCTGTGGACGGCGGGAAGGCAAAATCCGACCCAAAATGCTTTGGAGATGATAGCGGATTCGGCGGATTAGGCAAGGGAAATCCGATGGGCGCCGTCCGGGTTCTCACCCGGCATGGCTCCCATACGACCGTGGTTGCCGCCGATGGGTAAGGGGGAGCTGCCTTGCGGGCGAGATCGGCACCTATCCGGCCCCTGTCACCAGGGTTCGATCTCGGTTGCGTCTCCTTCGACGCCACGGAAGTAAACCCGCATGACGAATCTCCCCAGACGCAGTTCGTCCCCGTCCCTGAGCACACGCGGTTGATACGGCACGAGACGCTGGCCGTTGAGGTATGTGGCATTGGCGCTGCCGAGGTCTTCTATCATAAGGGTGTCGTCGTGCTGTGGACGGATCGCCGCATGGCGGCGGGAGACGCCAAGCTCTATGGCGCCAAATGGCTCCAGGTCTACATCCGGTGCCAGACCGGTATCAGGGTCACGGCGTCCAATCACCAATCCATCCGCCGGGACGCGAAATACCAGAGGCTCCGATTTGTTGCGGATATGCATCACCAGCACGTCATCGCGACCGAAATGCGCGGTTCCCCATCTCGGTTTGCCTGGGATGCCATTCTGATCGTGCAGGCGACGGGTGGCTGCGGCCTTTTCCATGAGGACGCCACATCTGGCGCAATGCAAAGCACCTTCGTGATTCGGAAACTGGCAATTTGGGCAGATTTTCATTTCGAGGCCTGCCGAAATATGTTCTCTATGGTGAGTGATTTCATTATGAGAATATATTAACGTAACATCACAGAAGCGCAACAAGTTCGTCACAGCAATGGCTTTGTTCTGAGGATCAGGAGACCCGGCTCCAAAGCATCCGGCATGGCAATATGCCACCGCCGGGCACCGGAACCCGGCCCACAGGCCCGGTGCCCTATCCGACAAGCTCCTATGCCCGCCCCAGGGTTATCGGCGAGGGGGTTTAATCCCGGATTGAGAAGAGCCACATGGCAAGCACGACCATCAAGGCGCCGAAAATGGTGATGATCATCAGGTCGTCTTGAATGGTCATGGCATGGCCGAATACTTCGACTCCGAGGCCGAATTGAGGCAGCATCGCCAGCATTTGCTCCGGTATGTTCTGGGCACGTAGTACGATCTGACGCAAGGGGTCGACGGCGTAGGTGACCGGGTTGATATGCACCAGGAAGTCCATCCACGCCGGCAGGTCGCGCATGGGGAACATGGCGCCGCTAAGGAAAATCATCGGGAACAGGATGAATTGCATGATCATCTGGAAGCTTTCCAGTGAGCGCATCCTGGCGGCAATGGCCACTCCCAGTGATGTGAGAGATAGCGAGAGGAGGAAAAGAACCGGGATCAGCTCCAGTACCATCCCAACCGAGAGCCGGACGCCAAGCAGTGGAGCAAATATCAACATCATAACGCCCTGGAGCATTCCAACGGTGGCGCCGCCAAGTACTTTGCCAAGCACAACGGCCACGCGCGGAACCGGGGCGACGAGGACTTCCTTCAGGAAGCCGAATTCCCTATCCCATACAACGGAGACGCCGGACATGATCGATGCCATGATGACGTTCATGCCGATCACGCCGGGGAATATGTATTGGATGAAGTTCACGTCAGCTCCGCCACCCATGAATCGGGTCAGGTTGCCCATCGAGGGCGAAAGGCCCTCGCCGAATATGAAGAGGAAGATTATCGGCATTCCAAGCGAGCTGACGATCATGGCACGGTTGCGCAATGCCCTGAGTATCTCCCGATACCAGATTATGCCGATGGAGCGCAATGAGTGTGTTATGTCGCCCATTCCGGTCTCTTTTACTGCGATTGGGGTTTCCATGTCGGTTCCTCCAATACGATCACCTGGCTATGTGCCCGCGTACCGGCATCCGCGCCCGCTGACGCATCCGGTCTTTATCCGTCACTTCCTCGTCCCTGATCTGACGCCCGGTCAGCTCCAGGAAAACGTCATCCAGGGTCGGCCTGCGGAGGCTGATCGAGAGTACGTGGACGGGGGATTGTTCGACGAATTTGGGGATGAATTCGGCACCGCCATCTACTTTGAATGAGAATCCGCGCCCGTCCGGGTTGCGACGCACGTCCAATCCGAATTGCTCCCTGACTATCTCGGCCATCCGCTCATCATCCGCTGTGTGGACGGTGATCACGTCCCGGGCGACCATGCTCTTGAGTGCATCGGGCGTATCGAGTGCGATTATCTTGCCGTGGTCTATGATCGCGATTCTGTCGGCGAATTCGGCTTCGTCCATGTAGTGCGTGGTCAGGAATATGGTGATGTTCTCTCGCTCCCGCAATTCCAGTATGTAGCTCCAGATGTGGTGACGGGTTTGCGGGTCGAGTCCCAATGTCGGCTCGTCCAGGAACAGCACGCGCGGGTAGTGCATGAGGCCGCGCGCGATCTCCAGGCGACGCTTCATGCCGCCGGAGAAGGTTTTGAGGGTATCCTTCCGCCGCTCGTAAAGTTCCACCATCTTGAGGACGGTTTCCATCCTGGCGCGGCGCTTGGAGGCGGGTTCGATGTTGTAGAGTATGGCGTGGAAGAGCAGGTTCTCCTCGGCTGTGAGTTGCTCGTCAACGGTCGGGTCCTGGAAGACCAGGCCGATGCTTTTGCGCACCGCCGCCTGTTGGCGCACAACGTCGTGCCCGGCAACGAGCGCACGTCCGGATGTGGGAAGCAGCAGGGTACATAGTATGTTGATGGTGGTGGTCTTCCCGGCTCCGTTGGGGCCGAGGAAGCCGAATATCTCGCCTTCTTCGACCGAGAAGTTCACTCCGTCAACGGCTTTTAGCGCCCGTTTTCCCTTTCCGTATACCTTCACCAGGTTGTCAACTTCGATTATTTTCATGCTCTCTTTCTCCGATTCCCTTCAGCAGGATGTCAATTATCATGTCGGCGTCATTCGGCGATGGTTCTCGATGCTCTACCATCACCAGGAATATGCCCATATCACGGATCATGCCCATGAGGATGCCGGCGATCATGCGGGTGTTAATGTCCGGGCGGATTTCGCCACGGGCGACTCCCTCGTCCAGGATTTCGGCTATTGCCCCCAGCAGGTC